>NZ_JBNXVS010000090.1:0-9935 GCF_050565655.1 Nodosilinea sp. AN01ver1
CAGCGTTCATGGTTTTGAGTGGTATCTAAGCTTAGAACGCTGGCTCCCCCTTCTCCCTTCCAATCTCCGAAACTACCGCACAGTAGGGCACCCAGCGACCTGGACTCAGCTTTTGTCAGTCAACCAGATCCAGGCCACATCTCGGGTGGGGCGTACTTTTCCGGGTCTGGTGATTACTGTTTACAACTGGGCACGCCCTCGGGATCTCTCCCATTACGAGCGGTTTGAGCACTACCATGGCACCTTCTACCAAAACGTAGAGGCTCTCTCGGTCACGCCCTTTGCCCCTGGGGCGACCTATCGAGGGCTGTTTGCCCTTTTGGTGTCCTTAATTCGTCTTGCTGGGGAAGAGTTTAACGGTAACGATAGAGCCCTAGCTCTAGAGCGTAATCACCCCTACGTCCAGGCAGCGGTCGAGGCCATTGTCCACCGGGCTGGCCTAGTCGCCGATGCTCAAACTGCGCAGAACATTCGTCGTGAGCTGGAATCAAAATTAGATGATTGGCTATCTAAAGCCCGCACCATTGGCGGGGCCAAGCTGAAGTACCAGGTCAAATCCAAAGACGGTACGACCCTCAATCTGCTGGTACCTGCTGGACGGGGGAAATGGGAATTTTCTACCTGTCTCAATTCTCTCCGTAACGTAGAGCCCACCATCAACCTGGTGCTGACCGACCAGGCTCCCGACGACGACTTCCGCACCCCTCAGCCCTATATCGAGCCGTCATGACTGCATCCCCATACCGCCACCGCGTCGGCGAGCTGCGTCCCAGCCAGATTTTGTTTACCTATGGCATTGGTGCGATCGCAGATTTGCCCAACCTTTCGACCATGGTGATGGGTCTAGAAGGGTGGGACAAAACTCGCACCCTGGAACTCAACGAAGAACGCCTGCTGGCCGCTGTGCGCCAGGAGTTGGGTAGTCAGGTCAAAGACTTGCGATCGCCCCCAATGCCCCCGGATCCAGATGGCAGCTTTGATCCCTTCGACGAGGCAGCCCGAATCGGCATTCCCGTCTCTCCGTTTCCGACATGGATGGTGTGCCCTCGGTGCCGCCTGCTGGCCCCTCTACAGTCGAAATTGTTTGAGCTGAAAACAAATCCCTATCGCCCCACTGAAGCTCGCTATGTCCACAAAAATTGCCCCAAGGCCAAAAAGCCGCCTGCCGTTATTCCGTCCCGTTTTCTAGTCGCCTGTGAGCATGGCCACTTAGACGATTTTCCCTGGCATTATTTCGTTCACCGGGGGCCATCAGACTGCCAGGGATCCCTGCGGTTCGAGGAGTATGGCGTTACTGGAGCCGCCACCGATATCATGGTGCGCTGCGATGGCTGTGAGGCCAAAGCCCGTCGCTTATCAGAGGCTTTTGGTGAATCGGGCAAACAGACCATGCCCCGCTGCCGAGGACGCCACCCCCACATTCGCAGCTTTGACGAAGAGTGCTCCCAACAAATGCGGGGCATGCTGCTGGGAGCGTCTAACGGCTGGTTCGGCATCACCCTATCGGCGCTTTCCATTCCTATCGCCTCTAATAAGCTGACCCAGCTGGTGCAAGACAACTGGGTCATCCTCGGTAAGGCAACCAGTCTAGAAACTCTTCAGGTGCTTTTGTCGGCCCTGCAAGCCACCGGCCAGCTTCAAGAATTCGCTAAATATTCCGCCGAGGATATCTGGGGAACCATCGAGGCCATTCAGCAGGGCCAAGAAGAAACCGATGCTCAAGACTTGAAGACTCCCGAATGGGAGGTCTTTTCCCTTTCAGTTGCGACCCAGAACACGACTGAATTTCAGCTGCGTCCGGCAGCACCGCCGGTCGGCTACGAAACCTACTTCGACAAGATTGTCTTGGTGGAGCGCCTGCGTGAGGTGAGAGCACTGGTTGGGTTTACCCGGATTCAGTCTCCCGGCGACTTTGACGATACGGGCAACATTCCCTCAGAGTTTCGAGCCCCCATTAGCCGCAATGACCCACTCTGGGTTCCAGCTACCGAAGTAAAAGGAGAGGGCATATTTTTGCAGTTTGAGGAGAACTACCTACAGTCGTGGGAAAAGCAGCCCCAGGTGTTTGAGCGGGGGCAACGCACCCGCGAGGCTCAAAAGCAGTGGCTACGGACTCGCAACCTTGACCCCGCCAAGATCCCCTTTCCGGGCATGCGCTACATGCTGATGCATTCCTTTGCCCATGCCCTGATGCGACAGTTGGCCATTGAATGCGGCTACAACGCTGCCAGTCTACGGGAAAGAATCTATTCCAAAAGACCGGAGGATGACAACGGCCCCCAGGCAGGCGTTTTAATCTACACCGCTGCCCCAGACAGCGAAGGTACCCTGGGCGGGTTGGTCAGTCTTGGGGAACCCAAAACCCTGGGATACCACATCACCCAGGCGCTGGCGGGCATGCGTCTTTGTGCCTCTGACCCGCTCTGTGCTGAGCATAAACCCCACCAGGGCACTCCCTCCCTCATTGGGCAGCCTGTCATGCCTGCTTATTTAGTCCTGAAACCTCCTGTGAACGGGGAAACAAGTATTTAGATCGCTCCCTCTTGGTGGCGACCTTTGCTGACAAAACCCTAGCCTTTTTCCAGAACTGATCGGTGTTGTCTCCCCTGCTCGACAAAATTCACCGTGCCGTTGGCCTGCTGCCAGCGCCCCTGCTGAGGGATTTTTCAAGCCGCTTGGCCGAAGCCAATTCTCCCTATAGTGAGGTTCTGGCCAATATCATTCTCCAATCCGTCCACAATCCTCGACTGCGGCGGAGTGTTCAAGATGTGCTGAATGCTTGGCGAGACGATAGGTCGCTAAACTGGGGGAGTAGGGAGCTGGCGGCAGCCATTACCAGTGCAGCCTATGCCATGCAAGCTAGCCAGCGAGAACTAGCGGTCGATCTGGTGTGGACTGGGCCAAGCACCTCTAGCCTGGCGATTCGGCGTACAGACCAGGTTCTGCTTCAGCTGATTCAAGACTGTCACCACGATTTGACCCTGATTAGCTTTGCTATTTACAAGGTGCCGGATATTGTCCAGGCGCTCACGGTCGCCTTGGATAGGGGCATTCAACTGCGCATTCTGGCAGAGGTAGTGGATTAATGTAAAGGATAGAGAGAAATAAGGTAACGCCGTTGCACTTCTAGATTCTGGGGGAGTAGGCTCCATGACAATCGAGATGACCTGTCCAACCTGTGGGTCTCACGACATCTCCAAGAACGGCACTACCCGGCGTGGTAAACAAAACTACAAGTGCCGAGACTGCAACCGCCAGTTCGTCGAAGATCCCCAGTGGAAGCCGAAAGACAAGGATACTCGGGCCTTCGTTAATCTACTGCTGTTGGAGAAAATTCCATTAGCCGGTATCGCCAGGGTCACCGATGTCTCGGATAGCTGGCTCCAGACCTATGTCAACGCATGTTATGACGCCGTGTCCAAAGCGGCAGCGGTCGTCCCCAAGGCCAAAGGCAAGCTCAAGGTGCAGATGGATGAGCTCTGGTCTTTTGTCGACAATAAAGGCAACAAGCAGTGGGTCTGGGTGGCGATCGATGCTGATACCCGAGAGATCATCGGCTGTCATATCGGAGATCGCTCTCGGGAATCAGCGATTGCCCTATGGCAGTCCATCCCGGCGGTATATCGACAGTGTGCCAAGGTCTACACCGATTACTGGGAGGCCTACGTCACCGTGATTCCGAGCAAACGGCATGTTGCCGTCGGCAAAGACAGTGGCTTGACGAGCTACATCGAACGCCTGAACAACACCTTGAGGCAGCGGATTTCCCGGCTAGTGAGAAAGACGCTGTCCTTTTCCAAAAAGCTAGAGAATCACATTGGTGCGATTTGGACGTTCATCCACGACTACAATCGCCAAGTTAGAGAGAAGCTGGCAGAACGGGAATCGCCTACGTTTTCCTCTGTCCTTTACTAAAATGCACTACCCTGGCAGAGACCCCAGAGTCAGGAGATGGCAAGATTGCCTACGGATTGCAAGCCACCTTTGGGCGCGACATTCTCCAGAGAGCACAGGTCTTGGTATGGCCCAAGGAAAAACGCCCCGTTGGTGCAGACGGTCGATATGGATCGCTACATGTTAAAGGAGCGATCGTAGATGACCATCGACTCTTCATCAGTAGCGCCAACCTGACAGAATATGCCCTTTCCCTAAACATGGAATTGGGGGTGTTAATCCAAAGCGAGGCCTTGGTTACCCAACTTAAAGGGCAGCTCGAAAGTATGGTGCGGGAGAAGGTAATTGTTCCATTGCGATCGCCAACCTAATTATTCAGAGCCATAAATAAATAGATGCTTTCTCTAGACTGCTAATTGCGCAGCAAATATTTGAGCAAGGTATTCATCGATCAGATTATCTCTAAAACGGACATGATTCGGATTGAAGGCAAAACACACGATTGCGACACTACCTAACTTGACTGCACCGCAAGATACTTTGCTATTCTAAGTCCGTAGAAAAGCTGGCTCACCCTGTCCGATCAATACTTAACTACCTCAAGCTCGGCGATGTCCCAGTTCCTCTAGATTCATCCCTTAATTCAGCAGCGCCGAATGTCTGTCAAGCTGGTTAGAATTTAATTCAAAAGGGTCTTACCTTATTGCGATTATGCAAACATACCTCGTTGACATTGCTATTGTGACGGCTCTCAAAATTGAGCGTGACGCGGTGTTGAGCCGTCTTGATGAATACGAGGTTATCAAAGAGGATTTTGAGCCACAGGTGTATTACCGGGGTTCCATCAAAATTCCAGGAACAAATGAGTGTTACACAATAGTGGTAACACTGCTACTAGATATGGGAAATGATGAAGCCGCTACTGCCACAACTCGATTGCTACAACGCTGGCAACCTGCAAATTTGTTTATGGTAGGGATTGCTGGCGGGGTACGCGACAAGGTTGAACTGGGTGATGTAGTTGTCGCAAAATTCGTCTTCTATTACGAACCAGCAAAGTTGACTGCAGCAGGTGAGCAGCATCGTTCAGAACAATTTCCAACTGACACATTACTCCGCAGCCGTGCTTACTTCTATGAAGCAGCTGAGTGGAAATCTAAAATTGCCGTTGTACGACCAGGGACTCGTCAACTTAAAGATACATTACCCAATGTTCATTTTGAACCGATTGCAAGCGGTGAAAAAGTTATCGCTGATTTAGAAACACTCCCCCAACTTTTGCAGGCATGTCCCAAGCTTGCAGCCGTAGCAATGGAGGGCGCAGGGGTAGCACGAGCAGCAAGGAGCCACAACACTCCGCCTCGTTTTGTAGAGATTAGAGGGATTTGTGATTTTGCTGATCCTGATAAAAATGATGACTGGCATTGTTATGCTGCCAATGCCGCCGCCGCATTTACTATCGGGCTATTACATGATCGCCCTGTACCTCCTCTCAATACAGAGCGACTTTTGAATAAGTCAGAGAAGCCACTACTAATAATTTGTGCTCAGTCTTTACCTAACCGAGTGATTGCCCCAGATGAAATTTTGAGCGGACTAAATGATGACCTTAAAGGCCGGACAAGAGAGAGGGTCTCATTAGATTTTACTCCCCTAGTAAAAGGTGGGATCTTCACTGATCTGACACCTGCGATTCAACAACTAACGGATCCTCAAGGAGTGTTCGCTACCACGATCGCTCGTTCTCACGAAGCTGACCTTGTTTTTCACGGGTTGGCACATATTCCATTATTGGTATTGATGGGTCATTTAATCAGCGATCGTGTACCCGTAAAGTTTTATGACTTTCATCCCAGTCCTGGTTCTGATACCTGGGCGTGGCCTAATAAAGAACAGAATTTTCCACCGATGGAAGTTTACGGGCTTCCTGGTTCCCGCTCTTGGCCAGCGAAGGACGTTGTTCTTCGTGTTTCAGTTAGCTACAAAGTTTTATCTGACCAAGCTCTTACAGCTGCTCCATCAGGAGCAATTGAAATTGATTTGACGGTTGTTCCTGAGCCTGTACGTGGTGTCGTTCAAAGTGAGGAGCAAGTACGAGAGTACGGGCGGGTATTTCGACGGACGTTAGATTGGATTGCTCAAAACCTGCCAGCAGGTCAGAGGGTTCATCTTTTCTACGCAGGTCCGGTAGCCCTTGCCTTTCACTTGGGGCAACAAATCTCGGAAAACATCCATCCACCAGTGACTGTATGGAATTATCACCGGGGATATGATTGGGCAATCGATTTAGAGAAAGCATACATTGGGGAAGAATGTGTTGTTCAACCACCGTCAGGTTATGACCAGATGTAGGAGTCATCTATGCTTTGTTTTCAGACTCTGTATGTGGCGGTTTTAGTTTTTTTGTACTAAGATCGACGCAAATTCTCCTGAAGATCAGATTTTATGACTATCGTTGGCAGGTTCAACAGGTTTGTCAAAAATATCCGTCCTACCAATGACCACATAGATAAGGCGAACCGACAAACTGACTACATGGTAGAGCAGCTCAAGGGGAAAGTGGCTGCAAACGGCACGTTCAAGTTGGAGAAGGTTCTAAAAGCTGGCTCAAATGCCAAATTTACCTCTCTGCGTCGAACAGCAGACAATATATTTGACGTTGACCTTGCTGCTTACTATTCTGGCACGGAGGCAACGTCGAAGGATTTAAACAAGCTCTTAGATTTCACCTGTGAACGGCTTCGCGAAATCTATCCTAATAAACCCAAAGGGGATTTTGAAGCCCTAAAAAGTGCTGTTCGAGTTAAGTTTCGCAGTGGGATTAAGCTTAATGTGGATGTAGCACCAATCATCCGAGACGACTCGTTAGGTCTGGAGAACGGAGGATGGCTTCCACGTTCAGATGGGTGGCGGCTAACCTCTGTGACCTGTCATAACGAGTTCATCAGTAGCCGAACAGCCAAAAGCAATGAAGTATCTGGGCCAGTTAAGTTTAATCGACTCGTGCGGTTAATGAAGTGGTGGAACAACCGCCAAGAGGATTTAGCACAGCCTTCTATTTTTTGTGATCTAATAACGGCTGCTGCCTTTGATGCTTATGGTGTTACCAGCGAGTGGCAAAGTAGTTTGCGACAAATCTTCTCCTTTCTGCTCAAACATCAATTTCTTGAACCAATTGTTTTTGAAGACTACCACGATACAAGTGGATTGGTCTTTCCATCAGGTCAAGTCGTCATTATGGATTCTGTAAATCTGGAGAATAATATCACTAAGGATTGGACAGAAGGGACTCGGTTGAGTTACCTGGAAAGAGTACAGGATGCTTATGACTGGATGATGGAAGCCAAAAGTTATGAATTGGATGGAGATGAGGAGGGTGCTGTAGATATGTGGTGTCAAGTTTTTGGGACTGAATTTCGAGCTCTGTCTGAAGGAGAAGACTAGTTAATGTCGTCTAGTTACACACGTTCTACTACCCAAACCAGTACTCAAAGTAAGGTCATTCATGTCACTCGTAAAGTGCAGGCAGACCTGCTAGCAATTTTGGATCATTATGGCTATTTCTCAGAAGACTATGCCCAGAAGCTAATTAACGACATCAGGGTGTTTATTGATGAGGAAGCAATTGAACAGGTTAAGTTCACTTGGACACGCTTAGGAAGCAATGTTGTTGTGGAGGAACTCGATTACAAGGTTGTTTGGGGCGATATAGGTTTGGCTGACGATCGCTCCGGTAGTATTCGTTATCGATTTGACCTGACCACAGCTAAATTTCAAGTACGTACTAATTACAGCGATCGCTGGCGAAGAATGCCTGAAGACCAGAAGAAATTAATTCGAGAGGATCTGAAGTTGCAATGGAAACCAGCAAACCGACTGGATTACACCGGTGGTCAATGGTCAGCTGAACGGAGTTATTCAAAGGATGGTTTAGGTTTGAACCGCAGTCGCTTTACCAGATTATGACAGACACTCCTGTTTATTTAGTTAGCACAGATGGAGCACCCCTAGGCAAATTACGTGCCAGTGTCTTAGAAATTGTTGCCGAAGCAGAACAGGTGGCACGCTCCAAGAATTTGGCTAAACGAGCTGCCTTACCAGCTTTTCTTAATAATTATTTGGAAAGAGAGGGTTATCAAGTTGCCCCGGATGAATTAAAAAGAGTGATCGCAGAATTCAATCAAGTTTGTCGAGGGGAAGCTCTTTCCGAAATCCAGATAATCTGTACGTCTGAACAGCCACCATCTTCTGCAAACAACTTTGACGAACAACTTTTCAAACAACCTATCAGTATGAGAGCAGGCCAAACAAAACCTCAAGTTCAGCAGTTCTTCGAGGTGGAACGGGTATATCCCAATGAAACAGCTAAAAGTCTTTACGAGAGTTTGATAGGACTTGACGAACACAAGACACGATTGTTGGTTGAATTGGAAATGCTGCTTTATCCGCAACGGATAGAAGCATGGAGCCGTGAACATCACCAAGGACATGTACTGCATCTCTGCAAGCAACTGCATAACCGCACACCCTTAATTCTTCTAGAGGGCGATGTTGGAACAGGGAAAACAGTACTGGCGGAAACAATCGGAGATGCTCTAGCACGGCAAATTGGAAGCAAAGCAAAAGTACATCTCCTGAAAATCAACTCACAAGTGCGGGGGACGGGTTTGGTCGGTGAGATGAGCGACTTAATTGTACAGGCTTTTGCTCAGGCGGAAGCGCGGGCTGCCTCACTAAAAGAACCACTGCTACTTTTGTTGGATGAAGCAGATGCCCTTGCTGCTCGACGAGACACCCAGCAAATGCACCATGAGGATAAAGCTGGGTTGAACACTCTGCTGCAACGGCTTGATAATTTGCGTTTAACAGGTTTAGCGATCGCAGTCATTTTTATCACCAATCGCCCAGACGCGCTTGATCCTGCTATTCGCCGACGTGCTGCCCTCGATCTCTTTTTTGAGCGTCCTGCGGATGAAGTGCGGGCAGATATCATCCGGAGATACTTACCAGAATTAGAGTGGAAAGAGGAGCAAATTGCCAAACTTGTGCATTTGACAGGTTCACAAGAGCCAAAGAATGAAGGCATTTCATTTACAGCTTCAGATCTAACCAATCGACTATTTATGGGAGCACTTCGAGAAGCTTTCAGCCAGCAACGGGAACTCAAAGTAGAGGATCTCTTACAACAGGCAGGTCATCTCATGCCTACTCCAAAGATGGGAACCATTTAGGTTCATTTTGCAGGGCTTCAAGGTGTTTATAGATAACCTGGCCAAAAAGTACAATTGCTCTATAGCAATCCTGCGTGAATCGTGAAAAACCGTAGGGCAGGCGGGACGCCTGCACGGGCATGTTGCCCATCCCACCTGCATGAATCAATTCGGATTGCTATAGCACAATCCCTATTTAGCAATAACGGCATTCGTGACGTCATATCAATCTATACGGCCTAAAACGATTAAAGATGCAATTCATTGCCATTTGTCCCACATTCCGCAGATTGACAAATAGCTTTCTGTGTGTGCTTATGGAAAACCAGTGTTTAACATCGAATCCTCGCTCTTTTAGCCTCTGAGTCAATAATCACGAAATGTTTCGAATAATTTCGTTGCCTGCAAAGAATGTTTTGTCGATTTTTACTGGGATCCTTGCCTACTCTACTTTCTAGCCTTTTACAGTTTGCATGTACATGAAAAAATAAAAGTCAACCTGCAGAATGTCGGATTTATCTTTCAGATTCATCTACTAGCAATGATTTTTAGAATTCCCATTTCAAGATGATTATTGAGAATTCTTTTTGCCAAAAGAAGCTGAAATGACATAAATTCCTTAAATGGGAGTGTTCAGAAATTGCACTTAATAGGGCAAAAAATCCTAATTTCTCATCCCTAGGATTGAGATTCACACAAAATTCGGCACTGGTCTGTTAACAGGAGATACTTTGAAACCCTCTCAGGCAGAGGAGTTCCTGGGTGGATAGCAAGCGATTGCACAAGCCGATCGCCATGGCCGGAGTCGTCGGTTTGCCCAGTCCCCCATGA
>NZ_JBNXVS010000091.1:0-9349 GCF_050565655.1 Nodosilinea sp. AN01ver1
CGCTCGGGGGCAATGCAATAAGATTGTCGTCATTCATGGTGTATTCCTTCGCTGGTTACCTTGTTTCATCCAGCAGGATACGCCCTTCCTTCTTTTCCCTCCATACACCAGAAATCAACATAACTCAGCGGCGACGCCTCATCATGTCGAGCAGTGACAGAAAGAAGAGATATTTGTAAGAGTTGGTGGTGTTGGTAAATAGACGGGTTAATGCAGCAACATTGACCTTGCTTGAGTCAGGTAGCTGATGAACAGCCCCAGAAGGAAGTTGAATGTCATCCATGCCTACAGGCTCATTACAAGGGTTGCCCCTAGGGTAGGCAGCTAAGAGCTAAAGTCATCGGGCAATTCACTGAGCGTTACACCCAAAGCGTCGCACAGGGCCTTCATTTGCGGCACTGTGAGGCTAGCTATACTCATGCCTCGCTCCCAATTGCTTACGGTCTTGCCGCTGACATCCAGAATCCGGGCTAGCGCCTCCTGGGAAAGCCCCGCTCGCTTTCTCAAGTCTTTAAGGGTTGGCTGGTTAGGCTGATCGGACTGAGATCGCGGCATTTAGAAATTGAATTCTAGGAATCAGTTGACAATTTGGCCTCTTTTTTAGAAACTAGTTTCTAGTTTCGTTCTAGAACAGGCTGAAAACACCGGGAGGGCACTGTAGATCAGTGTCTCACCCTCATTTGCCCTGGCTCAAGTTATTACAGCATGAATATCAGCCCATTCCATGTTTGGGCGATTGTGCGCTTTCTGCCCGATATGCAGCGGGTGGTGGTCAATCGCTTTCGTCGCCGCTCTGATGCGGAAGAATGTCTACGAGTGCTGCGTCGCGCTGCCGCCGATCGCGACTATACACTGCTCTACTATCCCCCCGGAGAGGAATCTACGTTTATGGTGCGCAAGGAATACAACAAACTGGTGCGTGATCGCATCCCTGAAATCCTGACCAGCCAGCAGGTCAATTTTGGCGTTGAACCCATGACCCAGACCGAGTACTGCCAGGCACTACGCCAAAAGCTGATCGAAGAAGCCCAGGAGGCGGCTAAGGCTGGCGAAGACGCCCTGGTAACAGAACTCGCTGACCTATGGGAAGTGATTGACGCTACTTTGGCGGCCTACGGCATCCAGCGGAACCAGGTGCTGGCCTGTCAGATGCAGCGACGCATGGAGCGAGGGGCTTTTAGCCGAAAACTGCGACTGCTCTGGACGGAGACCTAATCTCTACCAGCGTTATATCACCCGCTGGTGGGAACTACCAACTGTGAAGGTTGGGCAAAAGGTAAAGCCCTCGTCAACAAGATTGTCCTGCAAGACAGCTCGATGAGACGCAGCAAAATTTGGGAAACCTAGACTATAACTTCGCCTTGGTAGTCTACGTTCCCATCAGTCATGCAGTTTTTGTTCCTTAGGCTGCCATCTCTCATCACGAGAACGCTGTTCTACCTAGCGGTTTTCCTTACTCCCATTCTTGGGGTGTGGCTAGCCTCGTCACTCGTAGCTTATGCCAACGGACCCAAGCTGCTGACCGTCTTCTCAGGCATCCTCCTATTCCCCCTGGTGCCTATTCTGTGGGAAATGCGGGGGCGCAAGCGACGAAAAACCGGCATTCTCACCTGGGGCGATCGCATTACCCTGCGCACCCTGGCCCTCAACCTGGCCTTTCTCACCCTTCTGCTGGCCCTGCGGCCCCAGACCTCGTTTTTGGCGCTATCCACCCGAGGCGATTGGTTTTTGGATGGTATGCAGGGGCCACAGGTGGAGCTAGCCCGACAAGGGCTGTTTACTGCCGCCAGGGGACTTGAGGGGCTTTATCTCAGATTCCACGACAACCCCTTTGACCAGTACGCCGATACAACCCAGGTGCGGCCCCAACCAGCTCCCCAGCCCAACCCCATAGGGCAGGCGGGCCAGGGGAAGGGGTGGCCCTGGACAGACGTTGGTCTTCATCCCGCTGTGGTCAATATGCCCGCCAGTGCTGAAGCCAGCATTGCCTCCGTGGCTCAGTACATTGCCAGCCAGGAAAAAGACCCCATGCTGCGGGTCAAAGCTCTACACGACTACGTGGCCGATCGCATTGCCTACGATGCCCCCAACTACTTTGCGGGCATCTATCCCCCTCAGGATGCCGAAACAGTCTTTCAACGCCGGGTGGCGGTGTGTGCGGGCTACGCCAAGCTGCTCGAAGCCCTGGGCCAGGCCATTGGCGAAGAGATTGTCTATGTGACCGGTGACTCTCGCAGCTCCACCAGCGATCTGGAGGGGCAGAGCCACGCCTGGAATGCGGCCAAGATTAACGGGCAGTGGTATCTAATTGACGCTACTTGGAACAGTGGTTATGTGGATCGGGCCTCTGGTTTTACCAAGGCCTACAAGACCGATTACCTCTTTCCACCGCCCGAGGTGATGGGGATTACGCACTTTCCCAAGGAAGAAAGCTTCCAGCTCAGGGCGCAGCCCATTACCCGAGGGGAGTTCCTGCGCCAGCCGATGATGCGAGCCCGGTTCTTTGCGGAGGGCATGACGCTGGTTGCGCCAATGCGATCGCAAACCGATACCCACCAAACAGCGGTGATCCAGCTCCAGAATCCCAACCGGCGCTGGTTGCTCTCCAGCTATGCTCTCAAAGGCTCTGCCCAGGCGGAGCGTTGCAGCGATAGCCCTACCCAAGGCCCGCAGATCACCTGCTCATTGCCTACGTCGGGCACCTATGAGGTCAGTCTCTTCAGCGGCGATGAGCAGTACGGTGAGTTTGCCCACGTCGGCCAGGTCGAGTTCAATCGGCGCTAAAACCTCTGCCCCACTCACGATCCAGATAGTCTCATCCTTTGAAACCAATGGCGCTGTTCACCCTTAAAGATAAGCAAATCGCTGCCGTCAAAAGCACTCAGTTCGGCGTGGAGGGCATTCAGGAGCGCACCGACTTGCAAGCTGCTCTCCGAGACAACATCAACGTGATTTCGCCCGATACGATGGTGCTGTCTGAGGAATTCTCCGGCTGGACTGAGGGAGCGCGGCGGATCGACCTCCTGGGCCTCGACAAGCAGGCCAACCTGGTGGTAATTGAACTCAAGCGCGACGAGACCGGGGCTCATATGGAGCTACAGTCTCTGCGCTATGCCGCCATGGTCTCGACGCTGACCTTCAAGCGAGCCATTGAGATTCACCAGCAGTACCTCGATAAGCGGGGCATTGCGAAGGATGCTGAAGAGGAAATCTTGGGATTCCTGGGGTGGAGCGATCCGCAGGAGGAGCAGTTCCCTACGGATGTCAGGATCGTACTGGCTTCGGCCAATTTCTCAAAAGAGCTGACCACCGCTGTCATGTGGTTGAACGAACGCGACTTGGACATTCGCTGTGTCCGCCTTCAGCCCTACAAACTGGGGGACGAGCTGTTGCTAGACATTGAGCAGATTATCCCCTTGCCAGAGGCGGAGGAATACCAGGTGAGAATTCGGGAGCAGGCAGAAGCGCAAAGAGCTGCCGCCCGCTCTAGCCGAGATACCACGCAATATGAGTTCCTGGGCCAAGTGTATAACAAGCGCAACTTGGTACTGGCCGTAGTCACCCAGTACCTTCACGACCATCCCCAGACCACCTTGGATGAGCTGAAACAGGTGTTTCCGGACTTTCTCCATCGGGCCTTTGGCGTGGTGGCTCCGCTGGCGAAGGCTTTGGAGAAAGGTCAAAAGCGTTATTTTCTGAGTGAGAGCCAGGTTTTGCAGACGGGGGATGGTCAAACCGTCGCGGTCTGTAACCAGTGGGGGATCGGCAACATCGGCCCTTTTCTCGACATCGCCAAGCAACTTGGCTACGAGGTAACGGCCCAGTAAACCAGTGTTAGTCTTAGGAAAATTGGCGATTACCTTTTAGAACCAGGCAAGCCGATGACAAATGAGTTTTATTCGGGTAGATGATGATATGGGCGTAGGCACCTCTCCTTCTGTAGACAGCTCTCCAGGCCAAGATCAGTCCATCCCGATTTTGCCTTACAGCCTAATCGATATTAGGTGCTCAAATTAGAAAGCCCCAATGCAAAAACCTAAAACCTTTGAAGAGCAATATCCTACTATCCATCGCTTTGTTGAAGAAATTGGTTGGATCGAAATTGGGCAGAATGAGATGGTTTCTGCTTTTGTCCGAGCCTACGATTTAGGCGGCACTGTTTATGAAGGCGAAGACAGCTATCCCAGCATGGAAGCTGCATTTCAGGATCTAGAAGCGGGGATTAAAGCCTACCTGGAGGCGAACGGTATCTAGTATTAAAAGCGCTCTTTGTGCCTCAGAGCCCTCGCCCAAAATCGGCATAAATGAATATCTCTACGCCCAATGCCAAGAGAAGCAGAAGCTCTATCCAGGAGAGAAATGTTACTCCTAGAGGTGGGTTGGCGACCATAAACCAGAATGCACCCAAGGCAATCAAGCCCGAAAACACGAACGTAATCTCGTCCACAACCAACTGCTGAATCTTACGGCGCTTGCGGTGTTTGTCGTCCCGATGGGCCACCTCCCAGCCCAAGAGTGTCTCTGAAGCATCATTGCCCGTGCATGCCTTCACCTTAGCCGCCAACTCGTAGCGAATATACCGACCAATCGACGAAATTTTTTCATCGTTGACAATGTACGTCCAGCCCAAAATCACACACACCCAGGGGATCACCAGCAAGGCGTAGTAATTGCCAGGAGCAGAAACCGCAAACGAGACCACCGCCCCAAACACCCCCAGCGTCACGTACAGCAAATTATCCCGAAAGCCAATCCGCTGTGCCTGCTCAGACTTTAAGCAATTGTACTCAGCCAGCAGCACCTCCAGCAAAGCCCCCTTCTCACTCATAGTCAAACCTTCTCAGCCCACGACTACCCTCCATTCTGGCTCCCCATCCCACTAAGCCGCCGAAGTCAAAGAAATTCTCTAGAGTCTGGGCAAATATAAGTCTAGTGGTCAAAATAGTGGATATTTAGGCGACCTAGAGGATTCACCTATGCCCCGTGCAGTGATACTAACCGCCCTCCCTGTTGAATACCTGGCCGTACGGGCACATCTCACTGAGCTACAGGAAGAGATGCATCCTCAAGGAACCATATACGAGAGAGGAAGATTCTCTATTGACAACCAGGTATGGGAAGTTGGGATCGCCGAGGTTGGAGCCGGAAATGCCGGAGTGGCAGTTGAGGCAGAAAGAGCGATCACCTATTTCAATCCGGACGTCCTCCTCTTTGTTGGAATAGCTGGAGGCATCAAGGATGTCGCAATCGGTGACGTCGTCGCAGCAACAAAAGTTTACGGATATGAATCAGGTAAAGTAGAAAGTCATTTTTTCACTCGACCGACAGTAGGCCAGTCTGCATACGCTCTAATTCAACGAGCTAGATCAGAGGCAAGAAAAGATGAATGGTTGCAGCGACTCTCCAGCAACTTGTCCCCTAAACCGAGGGTATTTGTCGCCCCTATTGCGGCTGGGGAAAAGGTCGTTGCTTCTAAGGAATCAGATCTGTTCCAATTTTTGAGGTCAAGCTATAACGATGCCGTCGCCGTTGAGATGGAAGGTTTTGGCTTTCTGAGTGCAGTATTTGCGTATCCCAATATCAAAGCTATTGTTATTCGAGGTATTTCTGATCTAATAGAGCATAAAAACTCGCATACGTCAGAATCAGGTCAAGAGCCTGAGCAGGTTCGTCAGGAGAAAGCTTCTTGTCATGCCAGTGCCTTTGCCTTTGAACTACTGGCAAAGCTAGAAGTTCAGCCATCACAGCAACATACATCGTTAGAGTCGGCTTTTCAGACGCCGAATTTAGAGTTTGATGAGGTAGATCACCGCAAATCTCCATTGGTGGACTGGGATGAATCGGTAGATGATTCTATCTTGTATGGGCGTACTGAAGAACTTGCTGTTCTCAAGCAGTGGATTTTGGACGACCACTGTCGCCTCGTCTCTTTACTGGGAATGGGTGGAATTGGCAAAACTAGTCTTGCTAAAAGGTTAGGCAAGCAAATTCAAAATGATTTTGAGTACGTGATTTGGAGATCGCTTAAGGAAGCTCCACCCCTCAAAAATATATTGATCAGTCTAACTCAATTTGTCTCAAATCAACAGGAAAATGAAGCCAACCTGCCTCCAACAAACAGTGCTTGTACTACTCGACTACTACACTATCTTCAGGAGCGTCGCTGCTTGCTAATTGTTGATAACGTCGAATCAATTCTTGAGAGTGGGCAATCAGGAATTTATCGACAAGGGTATGAAGACTATGGGATGTTTTTTAGGCGAATAGCTGAATCTTCTCATCAAAGCTGTCTGATTTTAACAACTCGAGAAAAGCTAGAAGAACTCAATGCTTCAGAAGGTGAAAATTTATTAGTTCGATATTTGAGAATACAAGGACTAGCTGATGCCGATGCCCAAAAACTCCTAGGGACAAAAGGCATCAACTTATTAGGCAACGAGGAACACAGTAAAGAATTAAATCATTTATATGGAGGAAATCCGCTGGTGTTACAAGTGGCTGCCAGTTATATAGAGGAAATTTTTGGCGGTGACATCGCAGAGTTTTTGATGCAAGGAGCACTAGCTTTTAATGAAATTCGCAAACTATTAGACGAACAATTTCAGCGTCTTTCAGATTTAGAAAAATCAATCATGTATTGGTTGGCGATTGATAGAGAGCCAGTGACCATTGAGGGATTACAAGATGATATTGTTCCAGCTAGGACTAGACGTAATTTCTTTATGGAGGCGCTGATCACCCTGTTTCGACGTTCTCTAGTTGAGAAGAGTGGAGCGGCCTATACGCAGCAGCCTGTAGTAATGGAATATGTAGTCAACAGATTTGTACTTCAAATTTGCGAAGAAATTAAAACTGGTAACTTTGATCTTTTTAATAAATTTCCTCTTGTCAAAGCCACTACGAAAGATTTTGTCAGAGATGCACAAACTCGATTAATACTTAGTCCTATTGCTGATGAAATTACTGCCTCTCAATTTTGGAGAAGTACTGACCCAAGTCTACCCGTGGAGCATAGCAGTTTGTCAGATTACGGAGCTGGAAATGTCCTTAATTTACTCGTATTTTTGCAAAGAGACTTGACCGGATTAGATCTCTCAGGTTTAACAATTTGGCAGGCGTTTTTCAAGGATGTTAATTTGCACAGGGTCAATCTTTCTCATTCCGATTTGAATAAATCTATTTTTACCGCTACTTTGGCTCCTGTTCTTTCATTAGCATTTAGTTTTAATGGTCACTTACTAGTTACAGGAGATGAATCTGGCGAGGTTAACTTATGGCGAATAGCAAATAGTCAGAAACTTTATACCTTCAAAGGGCATCGAAAGTTAATTAGATCAGTAGCTTTTAGTCCAAATAACTGTATATTAGCTAGTGGCAGCTATGATGGAAGTATAAAACTATGGAATTCAGAGAATTTTCAATTAATTAAAACCTTAGAGAAATCAGATGTTTTAGTGCATTCAGTAGCTTTCAGTCCTGACGGGAAAATTCTCGCTAGTGGTTATAGTGATGGAACAATTGGAATATGGGATGCTTTTGCTGGAGAAAATTTATCTACACTAACTGGTCATCGTGGACGCGTGAATTCAGTCACCTTCAATTCTAATGGACGACTGCTAGCTAGCGGTTCTGGGGATCAAACCATCAAGCTATGGGATGTTCAGGATATTCAAAATGTTCAATGTGTACGAACTCTTGATAGTCATATAGGTGAAATACGTTCGATTGCATTTAGTCCTGATAGCTGTGCATTAGTGAGTACCTCTCAATTAGTTATCAAAATTTGGGACTCCCAGGATATTCAAAATATTCAATGCATAAGAACTCTCCACGGGCATACAAGTGAAATACGTTCGATCGCAATTAGTCCTGATGGACTACTATTGGCAAGTGGTTCTGGAGATCAGACTATTAAACTATGGGATATTCGAGACATTCATAACATTCAATGCTTAAGTACATTGCAAGGTCACACCAGTTGGATACAGTCAGTAGCTTTCAGTCCAAAAGGCAAAATTTTGGCTAGCGCTGGTGTTGACAAGGCAGTTAAGCTGTGGGAATTGCGAAAGAATACTACAGAAACTAAATGTATAGCAACATGGCGAGGTTATAGCAAATGGATTCGTTCAGTTGCATGGAGCTCAGATGGTAATAAGATAGCTAGTGGTGACGATGATCAAGTCATTAGAATATGGGATATTACTTCAGCGGAGTGTAGGCTACTTTCAGGACATACTGAGCGAGTACAATCCATTTCTTTTTCACCTGATGGACAGACTTTAGCTACTGGGAGTTGGGACAAGACTGTTAAACTATGGCAATTTAGCTCGGGGAGGTGTCTACGGACTTTTCTGGGACACACCGATCAAGTATATTCAGTAGCTTTTAGTTCAGAAGAAAGCGTTATAGCTAGTGGTAGTGATGATAAAACTATTCGAATATGGAATATTAACTCAGGTGAATGCCTAAAAATTCTACGGGATCACACAGCGCAAGTTTATTCAGTGGCTTTTAGTCCCAATGGCGGAATACTTGCTAGTGGTAGTCGTGACACAACAGTGAAGTTATGGAATGTCAACTCAGGTGAGTGTTTAGTAACTCTACAAGGCCATAGCAATGAAGTTTATTCAGTAGCTTTCAGTCCTAATAAGCAGATCCTAGCAAGTTCAAGTGGTGATAATGAAATACGCCTTTGGAACTTCAATGGGCAATGTCTTGATGTCTTAAGAGGCCATCAAGGGTGGATATATTCAATAACTTTCAGCTCAGATGGTAGGTTTCTGGCAAGCGCGAGCAACGATAAAACTGTACGTCTGTGGGATGTATCAACTAAGGAATGCATCAGCATTTTAAGTGGCCATTCAAATTTAGTGCATTCAGTATCTTTCAACCTAGATGCTTCAGCACTTGCTAGTGGCGGTGCAGATGAAACGATTAAGATATGGGATTTACAAACTAAACAATGTGCAAAAACTCTAAAAGCCCCTAGACCATATGAGGGCATGAATATCACAAGTGCAAGAAATTTAACAAAGGCACAAAAGTCAACACTCGTTGATTTGGGTGCTTTTTCAGAAGATTGATGGTTTTTGTTTTTGCCCAATTAATTAGGACTTACGCAAGAAGGTCTGAGACAACTGTGGCTTCGAGCTAATGTCATTTAGCACTTTTGAATTTAGGGATTCAACGGGAGCGATCAGAATATCAGAAATCAGAATTTTGGGCACTGGTCTGCTAGGCGTTGATAAGTAAAATGGCTGTAGTGCAACTACTTCAGCCTGATGGATTGTCCTCACTGCCAGAGCCAACAAGTTGTCAAAAACGGGCGAGAGTCGCTTTCGGACGGCAC
>NZ_JBNXVS010000092.1:0-9173 GCF_050565655.1 Nodosilinea sp. AN01ver1
CCCCCCCCCCCCCCCCCCCCCCCCCCCCCCCCCCCCCCCCCCCCCCCCCCCCCCCCCCCGCCCCCCCCCCCCCCCCCCCTCGCTGGGGTTGGGGTGCTGATAGTCGGTGCGCTCTAGGAGCAGGTCGAAGGCGGCGAAGAATTGGTCGAGGGTTTGTTTATCGACGCCGTGTTGGCCGTCGAGCACGCGGGTGACGGTGCTGAGGGCAAGGCGGGTGCGATCGCTAATTTCTTCGAGGGTGAAGCGATCGCCGTTGTTGAGGGTGTTTTCAAGCTGCCGCCTGGCCGCATCCAGTTTGCGACAGCCCGCTGGCGATAACACAACTCCCCGTCTGCGGCTCTTTTTGGCGGCGGTCATAGATGGTCAACGTGGGTCAACGTGAGGATGTGAAATAAAACCAGCAGCAAAACCCAGAGTGTTGCTTATTTTACGCCAGTTAACCGAGATAAGTTCGAGTTAAGGGCCGGTTTTTGATCCCACGCAACGTTCAGATACATCACCCACCAGGCATACCCAACTAACTCAAAACCAACGCTTAACTAAAAGGTCTAAGTAAGCACTTAACTATCCGTATCTTCTCTGGTGACAAAGAGGCTTTCTGAGGATATTGGGAACATGGTTAACACCAGACCGGCCAAGTGAAGCAGCGAACCAAAACTGGCCGTGCATAGGTTGCGGTTTCCCTGCTTCACCGGGCATCTCTAGCCATCATTTTCCCCACGGAAATCTTTCAGCGGCTGCGGGTTTACTCCCGCAGCACCGCCTGCACCCCTGCTGTAAGGAGAACCCCCATGCCCACTACTCTGCAACGCCAGCACCCCATCTTTTTAGAGTCTGATGAAGGTCGAGCCTACCAAATGCTGACCCACACCATCACCCGCAAACTGACTTCGGCAGACACCAACGGCTACTACGCCCTAGCCGAACTCACCGATACCGCCGGAAGCGGCGCTCCCCTGCACAGCCACCCCTGGGAAGAGACCTTTTACCTGCTCGAAGGGGAACTGGAAATTCAGATTGGCAACCAGCAACAAATTTGCACAGCGGGCAGCGTCGCCCACGTTCCGGCCAATGCGGTACACGGCTTCAAGATTCTGTCTACCAGCGCTCGTGCCCTGCTCACCATTGCCCCAGCCTCTGCCGAAGCGTTTTATCTCGAAGTGGGGGACCGCGTCACCGATCTGACCACCGACATGGAAACCATGCAGCAGATCTGCGCCAAGTACGGTCTGCAACTGCGCTAACTCGTTTGCCCCTGGCAACTCAACCCTATACAACCAAGGAGATTTTCCATGATTCACCACATTTCTGTCAGCGCTAACGCCCCCCTCCACGTGGCCACCGTCATGGCCGAAATCTTTCAGGGCTACGTGATTCCCTTTCCGCCCAACCCCGGCAGCTACATAGCCATAGCCGCCGATGTCTACGGCACCGCGATCGAGGTCTACCCAACCGGCTCCGAAATCTTCCCTGATAGCCACGAGGGTCAGGCAGGCTTTCAGCTCAATCCGCAGCCGACCCAGTACTGTGCCTTTCACGCCGCCATTTCGGTGCCCGTCAGCCTTGAAGAGCTGGAGCGCATTGGCGATCGCGAAGGCTGGCGGGTGCTGTTTGCCAGCCGCGACGGCCTGTTTGACGTCGTCGAATTTTGGGTCGAAAACCAGCTCATGCTAGAGCTGCTCACCCCGGCCATGGCCGCCAAGTACCAGGCCGTTTTTAGCCCCGAACACCTGCCCGCCCTAGTCGAGCAGTTTGCCCTCGCCACAGCCCGATAGTTTAGCAATTGGGGAGTGGGCGGGTGGATGCGTGGATGGGTGGATGCGTGGATGAGGCTGCCAAAGTCCTAGAAAACCAAGCAGCCCATTCCCCCTTACCCCTCCCGCCCACTCACCTACCCGCCCACCCATCCACCCACCTACCCCTTCACCCCCAAAGGATCCCCCATGCGTCCCTTCCACACTCTGCTCTACAGCACGGGTGCTGCCCTGGTGCTGCTCTCAGTCAATGGCTACTCTCAACTGTCAAGTCTGACGTTAGAAAACAGGCCCCAGCCGATCGCGAGCATGGCCTCGGCCTCAGAAGACAGCACCAACCAGCCGTCTGTAATTGAAGGCGTACCCCAGGTTTTGGGCGGCGGCACGGTTCGCACCTACGTCGCCCTCGATAGCCACAACTACCCTCAGGAGGTGGGGGTGATCATTACAGCAGAAACCCTGGCTAGCCTGCCCCAGGAGGGCATCGAACTCCTGCTGCCCCTGCCTTTTCAGGCTGAATCTACCGCGATCGATCACATCGCCATAGACTGGCGGCCCCACGGTCACCCGCCAGAGCCGATCTATGGCGATGCCCACTTCGACATTCACGCCTACACCATTACCCCCGCCGAGCGCCAGGCCATTACCGCCCAGGGGGCCGACCTTGAGAAAACCTACAAAACTCCGGCCCCTGAATACATTCCGGCGGGCTACGTGCTGGCTCCCGACAGTGCCGAACCGGGCATGGGTGCCCACTGGGTTGACCCCACTGCAACCGAGTTTCAGGGCCACCCCCACGGCTTTGACCACACGCTGATCTACGGCTTCTACAACGGCGCGATCGCCTTCCTCGAACCCATGGTTTCGCTAGACTTTCTAGCCAGCCAGCAGAATTTTGAAGGGGACTTTGCTCGACCCCAGCGCTACGCCCGTCCAGGGCTGTATCCCACCCGCTACCGGGTCACCTACAGCGAGGCCACTCAGGAATACGTTGTCGCGCTGATGAATTTCTCTGAGCCCTAGGGCGTGTCATCAATTGTGGCTAAAAGCTCGGGATATCAAGCCTTACCACGCCCGACCCAAAAGACAAGCTAGGGCGTGCCATCTATTCTGACCACCATCCTTCTTCTACCAGCGTTGCCTCGCCCGACGCAGAATAGGCTAGGGGCCGTCATCGCCAATTGTTGGGCCATCAGCAGTTAATGCATGGCAGCCCCCAGGGCTTTATAGCCTTAGCCCAGCCTGGCCTACACCCCATTCTTTTCAGCTTGTCCGGAAACCCAGTGTAGCCGGGTGTAGCTAATCGAGCTGTGTAACACCTGCTACATTTCACGCTTTTCACCAGGAGACCCACCTATGACCCAAGCCATCGACAAACCTGCTCAATCCGTTACCGCAGACCCGTCTGGAGCAGGGATCAACTACTGGCCTGTAAAAACTCGCGAGCTGCACAGCCACCACTTCGACTCCACCATTTGGAACGACTTTGAGTTTCGCCACGACGACATTGTCATTGCCACCTACGGCAAGTCGGGCACCACCTGGATGCAGCAGATTGTCGCCCAGCTGATCTTTAACGGTCAGGAGGGGCTAAACGTGGGCGAGATGTCGCCCTGGATGGATCTGCGGGTGCCGCCCGCCCCGGTAAAACTGGCTGCCGTCAAGGCCCAGACCCACCGCCGCTTTCTCAAAACCCACCTGCCCGTCGATGCCCTGGTCTTTTCGCCCCAGGTCAAGTACATCTACATTGGCCGCGACGGGCGCGACGTGCTGTGGAGCCTCTACAACCACCACGCCAACGCCAACGCCACCTTCTACGACCTGTTGAACAACACCCCTGGGCTGGTGGGGCCACCCCTGGCACCGCCCTCTAGCTCGGTGCGCGAGTACTTTCTCGACTGGCTCGAAAACGACGGCTACCCCTTCTGGTCGCTGTGGGACAACATGCGCTCCTGGTGGCAGGTGCGCCATCTGCCCAACGTATTGATGGTGCACTACGCCCAGCTCAAGCAAGATCTGCCGGGGCAAATGCGCCGCATCGCCGCGTTTCTCGAAACCCCCGTGGATGAGTCGCGGTGGGAGGCAATCGTGGAGCACTGCACCTTCGACTACATGAAGCGCAATGCCGAGCAGGTCGCCCCCCTGGGCGGCATGATCTTTGAGGGCGGAGCCCAGACCTTTATCAACAAGGGCACTAACGGTCGCTGGCGCGACACCCTTACCGATGCCGATATTCGCTGGTACGAAGCCGTGGCCCAGGCCCAGCTGGGTGAAGACTGCGCCTACTGGCTGGCCAATGGTGAACTGCCCGCCGGTTAGGCCCCTTTTTTAGCCGCTCTGCTATTTAGGCAAAGCCACCCCAGCCAAGTGCCTGGGGTGGCTTTGCTGTGAAAGCGATAGGCGTATCATTGGACGCAGCAACGCAGCAACGGGCCGCGCGGCGGTAGAACGGCGATTGAACAATGCGAATTATTTTGGGCAGGCTAGTTTAGCGCCGAGAAACTTTGGTTCTGGGCATTATGAACGGTATAACAAGTCACGGTATGGCAAGTCTCTGTCAGGAGGGGATTAGCAACCCCCAGCTAGGCTTGATGTAAACGCTAATAGCCTTTGGCTTTCAGCACTCCCTCGGCTAGATTGGCATGGCTGAAACTCTCGACCACACCCCGCGATCGCTCAGCAACGACGATTTGCTGGCCCTAGAGGTCTGCAATCCCTATCCGATTCGCTTTATTCAAAATATTCAGCCCCACGGCCTGCTGATCGCCCTGAGCTACCCCGACCTGACGATCTTGCAGGTGAGCGCCAATGTGGAGGCGCTGCTGCACCAGCCCCCGGCGGCGCTGCTGGGGCAGCCCCTGAGCGAGGTGTTTGCGGCTGCCGATGTAGAGCTGCTGCGCCACGGCCTCGACCAAACTCGGGCGGCGGCCTACCTGACTCTGACCCACCCGGCTACGGGGCAGTCGTTTGCGGCCAGCCTGCACTGGCAGCAAGAGTCTCTGCTGATGGAGCTAGAGCCGCAGAGCGCCAGTGAACCCACCTCGGAGGAGCTGTGCTGCCAAATCAACACGGCGATCGCTGCCTTTGGCACCGCTACAGACCTGCAATCGCTGGTCGAGAGCTTTGCCCGCGAAATTCAGCGGCTGACGGGGTTTGACCGGGTGATGGTGTATCGCTTTCAGCCCGATCAGAGCGGGGTGGTGGTGGCCGAGGTCAACCTCAGCCCCCACGAAGACTATCTGGGGCTGCACTACCCGGCCACCGATATTCCCCAAGAAGCGCGATCGCTGTTCTACGCCAACCCGCTGCGCTATATTCCCGCCCTCGACTACGTGCCTGTGCCCCTGGTGCCCGAGGAGCACCCCCTCACCCACGGCCCCCTCGATCTGGGTGCCGCCGAGCTGCGGGGGGTATCGCCACCGCACATCGACTATCTGCACCGCATGGGCGTCAGCACCTCCCTGACCTTTTCGCTCACCGACGATCGGCGGTTGTGGGGGCTGGTGGCCTGCCACCACTACCGGCCCAGGCCATTGTCCAAAATTACCCGGATGGCATTTACGATGCTGGTCAAGGTGGCCAGCCTGGAGCTGATGCGCCACCAAGAGCGCGATCGCAGCTACTACCAGGCCCAAAACAAGACCCTGCTGGGACAGCTTGGCATCGCCATCAACGAAACCGAAGACGCGGTGCTCAAAACCCTCACCACCAACGCCAACCTGCTGCTGAATATGTTTGAGGCCGAGGGGACCGCGCTAGTTCTAGATCAAGACTATGCCTTGGTGGGAACTACCCCAACCCAGGCCGAGGTCAAAACCCTGATTGACTGGCTGGCCGAGCAGAGCGAAGACCAGGTGTTTGCCACTCAGACGCTGGCGCAGGCCTACCCTCCCAGCCAGCAGTGGTCGGTGCCGCTGGCCGGGGTGCTGGCGATTTCGATCTTTTTGCAGCAGCCCCGGCCCGTGTCGTACCACATTGTGCTGTTTCGCCCCGAGCAGATCGAGACGGTACACTGGGCAGGCGAGCTGAGCGCCAGCGTTACCCTCAATGAGGCCGGAGAGCCGATGCTCTGCCCCCGCCATTCGTTTGACCTGTGGAAGGAGCTGGTGCACGGGCGATCGGTAGCCTGGTCGACCCGGCAGCTCGAAGCGGCAGTCGATTTGCGCAACACCCTGATGCTGGCCGTGCTGAACTTTTCGAATGTGGCCCTAGAGCAGGCGGCAGAGCGGGCCGAGGTGGCCAACCGGGCCAAGAGCGAGTTTTTGGCCAACATGAGCCACGAGATTCGCACGCCGATGAATGCCGTGCTGGGCTTTACCGATCTGCTGCAAACCATTATTCAAAATCCGGTGGCGCTGGATTATCTGGAGGCGATATCGTCTAGCGGCAAGACCCTGATGTCGCTGATCAACGACATTCTTGACTTGTCTAAAATCGAGGCGGGCCAGATGGATATCAAGCTGGAGCCGACGGATGTCACCCTGCTCATCCAGGATATTCAGCACATTTTTCAGCAGAAGGCGGCGCAGAAAGGCATTCGGCTGCGGATCATTTTGGGCACGGGGCTGCCCGAGGCGCTGTGGCTGGACGAGGTGCGGCTGCGGCAGATTTTATTTAATTTAGTCGGCAACGCGCTGAAGTTTACCGAGCAGGGCCAGGTCGATATCGAGGTGGCCTGTACAGCGCTGCCAGCGGAGCCGAGCGAGCCCTCGGTCAATCTCAAGATCTCGGTGGCCGATACGGGCATTGGCATTGCCGAGGCCGATCAGCAGCGAATTTTTAACGCCTTTACCCAGAGCTACGGCCAGAGCGATCGCAAGTTTGGCGGCACCGGGCTGGGGCTGGCGATCACCTATCGGCTCACCCAGCTGATGGGCGGTACCATTGCCGTCGAGAGCCAGCTGGGGCGGGGCAGCACGTTTACCTGTGAGTTTGACCGGGTGGCGATCGCCCCCGAGGGCAGCCCGCCGCCGACGGCGATCGCGGCTGAAACCGACCTAAACCAGTGGGCACCGCTCAAAATTTTGGTGGTAGACGACGCCCGCTCCAACCAGGATTTGATTGCGGGCTACTTTCGCAACACCCACCATCGCCTGCTGTTTGCCGAAAACGGGCTGGAAGGGGTGCAGATGGCCCAAACCCACCTGCCCGACCTGATTTTGCTCGATCTGCGCATGCCCGTGATGGATGGGCAGGCGGCGGCACTGGCCCTGAAGCAGCACGAGCTGACCCGCTCGATTCCAATTATTTTGATCACGGCTTCGCTCAGCTACGAGGGCGAAAACATGCTCGCCAACGACCTGTACGACGGGCTGCTGCACAAGCCGGTCAAGCGCCAGCAGCTCCTGGAGTTGATGCAGCGCGTGGTTGACACTGGGGTATCCCAAACACTAGAAGGCGGCACTAACGCCGAGGCCGCGCCCGACCCTGGAGCGGTTGACCCGGCGGCCCTGACCCCACCGCGACTGCTGGCACTGCTCAACGAGCTACAGGCGATCGCCCTCGACTGCTGGCAACCGCTGCGGCAAACCCTGGAAACGCGATCGCTCGAAACCTTTGTCAAGCGGCTGCAGGGGGCGATCGCACGCTACCCGTACCCACCGCTGTCTGACTACCTGACCACCCTGACCCAGCAGCTAGACCAGTTTGATTGGGAACAGCTCCCCCACACCGTGAATGCGTTTGCGCCCCTGCTAGAGACGCTAGCTCACCAGGTTGCGGCCTTAGGTGAGGCTCCTGCTGATGATTAAGTCCCCGGTGTTTGAGCCCGCCCAGTGCCTGATTATGGCCGTCGACGACGTGCCCACCAATCTCAAAATTTTGCAGAAGGTGCTCGATACGGCGGGCTATCGCACCACCTTTGCGGCCCGCGGGCAGCAGGTGCTAGACCGCCTCAACGATATCAAACCCGACTTGATTTTGCTCGATCTGATGATGCCCGAAATAAGCGGCATCGAGGTGTGCGATCGGCTGCAGCAAAACCCGGCGACGGCGCACATCCCGATTATTTTTTTGACGGCCAGCCACGAAGTTGAGCATTTGACCCAGGCCTTTGAGTGCGGCGCAGTTGACTACGTCACCAAGCCCTTTAACGCGGTCGAGCTGCTGGCCCGCATTCGCACCCACCTAGAGCTGAGCCAGCTGCGCAAACGGGCCCAGTTTCAGGCCCAGTGGGAGGCCATTTCGCGGCAGATCGTCCAAGACATTCACGCCTCTATTCACCTGCACGACATTCTCAACACCACCGTCAAGGCGATACAGCAGCTGCTGACGGCGCGGCGGGTGATGGTTTATCGATCCTGCGACCCCCAGGGCTGCAAACTGCTGGCGCTCTCGGGCGATAGTCTAGCCTCAGACCTCTGCGTCCAGGGGTTGGGCTGCCCCTGTCTAGAGCACCATCCCCCGGTGGTGCCCACCCTCACCAAGCAGCAGATTTGCTCAATTGAAGCGGCCCCGCTCCCGCCTCCCCGAGGGGCAGAATCCTGCCGGACCGATGTTCCCCAAGAGCTATGTTTACCCATTCACCAGCAGGGGCGTTTGTGGGGCAGCCTGGTAGTGCAAAACGACCCCTGCGCCAACCCCTGGGCCCAGCCAGAAATTGAGACCCTGACCCTGATTGTGCAGCAGCTCGAAATTTCAATTCAGCATGCCGAGCTGCACCAGCGGTTGCGCGAGGCCAACCATGAGCTCAAACGCATCTCCAATACCGACGGCCTGACTCAAATTGCTAATCGGCGCTGCTTTGACCGACGGCTGACGCGAGAATGGCGACGCCTGCAGCGAGAAAAGCGCCCTCTGGCAGTGATTTTGTGCGATATCGACTACTTTAAGCAGTTTAACGATACCTACGGGCACCCCGAGGGCGATCGCTGCCTGCTGGCCGTGGCTCAGGCGCTACAAAACTGCCTCAAACGCCCCGCCGATTTAGTGGCGCGCTACGGGGGAGAAGAGTTTGTGGTGCTCTTGCCCAACACGGAGCTAGCCGGTGCCATTGAGGTGGTTGAGCAGATGCAGCGTGCGATCGCCGCTCTGCACATTCCCCATGCCTCCCACGGGTCGACCAACCAGGTCACGCTGAGTTTCGGCCTGCATGTGGCAATCCCTGAGCAAGCGGGCGACATTTCGCGCCCTCTGGCCCTGGCCGATTGCGCCCTCTACGCCGCCAAACAGGCGGGACGCAATCAGTATAGGGTTGGCTCTGACCTGCCGATGTAGGCAATCTGGCCTTTTTTGGGGTCGGGCGGGGCCATGCTGATGGGTTAAGGATGGTGGCCAGAATTGATGGCCAGGCCCTAGTGCAGCGTCAAGACTTAATTTTAGGGTAGACAGACGCGAGCTTACAGCGTGCGTCGTCGACCTTCATCTGCCAGTCAACCCCGCGCTGGATGGTGTTGACATCACGCGACCAGGCAGCTGTTT
>NZ_JBNXVS010000093.1:0-8340 GCF_050565655.1 Nodosilinea sp. AN01ver1
CGGAGTTGTTTGCTCAGGTGCGCTCACTGGTGAACACGGCTCGCCGTCAAGGCATTTCTGCCTTCGAGGCTATTTCTCGTGCCCTTACCTCACAGCAGGCTGATTGGCTACTGAGTTGAGCAATTACATCCCCAGAGATTGGCTTACTGCTGCGAGCGTCTCATCTCTAAGCCGAAATTAAGGCGGTGGGCAGTGCCCACCCTACGGCAGATCAGGGCTTCTGGCGATCTGCGCAGGTTAATTTCAGCTCGTTTTAGTGACAAACCTTGTATTTTCCATCACCGACCTCCTTGCAGTCGATGACAATATAGTGCAATTGAACTATAGTAAACTCGACTGTGACGGCAAGCTTTGAGGTCACGAGCATCAGCCATGAATGAACCTAACCAGGTACAGAGACAGGTTGAGGCCGTTTACCGCGCTGAGTCGCGGCGAGTGTTCGCCACGCTAATTCGGCTGCTGGGCGACTTTGACCTAGCCGAAGAAGCCCTGCACGATGCCTTTGCCGTCGCGATGGAGCAGTGGCCCCGCGATGGGACTCCGACCAATCCGCGCGCGTGGCTGGTTTCGGTAGGCCGTTTTAGGGCCATTGACACCATTCGACGGCGCACCCGCTTCGACGCCTCCCTGGCCGAGTTGGCTGAGCGCATCAATACCGCTGAGCCCGATGTCAACACCGATGAAGATGTCGAAGACGATCGCCTGCGGCTGATCTTTACCTGCTGTCACCCCTCGCTGCCCCAGGAAGCCCAGGTAGCGCTCACCCTGCGAGAAGTTTGCGGCCTCAAAACCGAAGAAATTGCCAGCGCCTTTTTAGTTGCGCCCCCCACCCTGGCCCAGCGGATTGTGCGGGCCAAGGCCAAAATTCGCGCGGCGGGCATTCCCTACCAGGTGCCGTCGATAGACGATTTGCCCGATCGCTTAGATACCGTTTTGCAGGTTATCTATCTGGTGTTTAACGAGGGCTATGCGGCCTCCTCTGGCCCCTCGCTGACTCGGGCCGACCTCTCAGGCGAAGCGATTCGGCTGGGGCGACTGGTCATGGAGCTACTGCCCAACTCAGAGGCAATGGGGCTGCTGGCGCTGATGCTCTTGCAAGAGTCGCGGCGGGCGGCCCGCACCTCCCCTACAGGCGATTTGATCTTGCTGGCCGATCAGGACCGCAGCCGGTGGAACCAGGCCCAGATTGCCGAAGGGCGAGCCCTGGTGCAGCAGGCCCTGTCGTCGCAGCAGATTGGCCCCTACGCGCTCCAGGCCGCGATCGCCGCCGTACATAGTTCGGCCCCCAGCCCCGCCGCCACCGACTGGGCGCAGATTGTGGGCCTCTACAGCCTGCTCGCTCAGATCGAGCCCTCCCCCGTGGTGCAGCTCAATCGGGCGGTGGCCGTGGCCATGCGCGATGGCCCCCAGGCGGGTTTGCAGCTGCTGGATGAGATTTTGGCCCAGGGTGATCTGGCCGACTACCACCTGGCCCATGCGGCCCGAGCCGACCTGTACCGGCGGCTGGGAGCAAACGCTGAAGCTAAAGCGTCTTACCAACGGGCGCTAGAGCTGGTCAAGCAGGAACCCGAGCGCCGATTTTTAGAAAGTCGCCTGCGCGAGCTGGTCTGATTTAAAGAAATTTTTTGCCTCGCTGTCGATCTGCGGTCTCGCCAAACGACTACTCCACAAAGGTGACCAATTCAGACCCACGTTTGGAGGCAACCATGAAATTTATCTGTCTGGGCTACTTTGACGAAGCGCAGTGGGACCGGCTCTCTACAGCCGAACAGGCGGCTTTGATGGCCGAATGCTTTGCCTACGACGACGAGCTCAAGCGCGGCGGCCACTTTTTGGGTGGAGAAGCGCTGCAAAGCGTTAAGAACGCGGCCACGCTGCGCTACCAGAACGGCAAAGTGACCATCACCGACGGCCCCTTTACCGAAACCAAAGAGCAGCTCGGCGGCATTTTGATGCTGGAGGCGCGTGACCTCAACCACGCCATTCAGCTGATGTCGCACCATCCGGGCGTGCGCAACGGCCCCTTCGAGATTCGCCCCGCCGACGAAGAGATCAACGCTCAGGTCAACCAGGGCAGGATTGCTGAAATAGCGTAAGCATCGCCAGGACTGCCCCACCCTGCGGGAAGCAAGCTACATCCCCAACCCTTCTCCCCAGGGTGAGGGGCTGCCCTTCAATCGGCAATACCCCAGGTCAAAGCCCTAAAAACCAATCTGCACTAACTCAATCGCAGCACCTGTAAGGAGAACTCACCATGATAACCAAAACTCTCGCCCATCCCCCCGTGGTGTCAACCGACATCTGGCTGGCCGAGCGCAAGGCGCTGCTGGCCGACGAAAAGGAGCTGACCAAACAGCGCGATCGCGTCAATGCCAAGCGCCGCCGCCTGCCGATGGTCAAGCTAGAGAAAACCTACCGCTTTGACGGCCCCACCGGGCCAACCACGCTGCTCGATCTGTTTGAGGGTCGCCTGCAGCTGCTGGTCTACCACTTTATGTTTGCCCCCGAGTGGGACAACGGCTGCTCCGGCTGTACCGGCCTGGTCAACGCCCTGGGCGATCTGAGTATGCTGGGCGATCGCGACACCACCCTGGTGCTCGTCTCCCGCGCGCCGCTGGCCAAGCTTGAGGCCTACAAAGCTCGCCACCAGTGGACACTACCCTGGGTTTCATCCTTTGACAGCGACTTCAACTACGACTTCCACGCTTCGCTAGATCCAGCGGTGGCTCCGATGCAGTACAACTACCGCGACCTGTCCAGTCTAGACGAGCAGGAACATTACACCGCTGGCGAACGCCACGGCATGAGCGTGTTCTTTCGCATTGATGACGATGTTTTTCACACCTACTCGACCTATGCTCGGGGGTGCGAAGGCCTAACCGACGCCTACAGCCTGCTCGACCTGACCCCCTACGGTCGCCAGGAAGACTTTGAAGAGTCTCCTTCCGGCTGGCCGCAGCAGCCCACCTACGGATAAAAGCATCGGTAAACGGGGTGGGGCCGAGTAACAAAACCCATGTGTCCACCCCTTTCAGCCATCCCTCTCAACAAATCTAGGAGAAACATTATGCAACTTGAACCTCAAACGGAACACCAGTGGCTCGATAAACTCGTTGGCAAATGGGTCAGCGAATGCGAATGCAGCATGGGGCCTGAGCAGCCCCCCGCCAAAACTCGCGGCACCGAGGTGGTGCGCAGCCTGGGCGGGGTCTGGGTGGTGGCCGAAGGCGAGGGCGAAATGCCCGACGGCGACACCGGCACAACCATCATGACCCTGGGCTACGACCCGCAGACCCAGCGCTACACCGGCACCTTTGTCGGCTCGATGATGACCCATCTCTGGATCTACAGCGGCACGCTCAATGAGGCCAGGACAACCCTCACCCTAGAAACAGAGGGGCCTAATTTTGGCGAAACCGCTATGGCCCCCTACAAAGACATTATTGAGTTTGTTGACGACAATCACCGCGTCATGACCTCACAAATTTTGTCTAACGATGGCCAGTGGCACCAGTTTATGACCGCCCACTACTATCGACAGTAGCCGCTTTTATACTGAATCCGCCTTGACTGCCCCCGGTTGGGCTGGGCAAACACCGTAGAGCCTCTGGCTCGGCTGCGCCTATGCCCTACGCAAGTCGCCTCTTGGAAAATCGGGGTTATGCAATTTGGATCTGGTATTACTCCATTAACGTTGGGAGCTAAACCATGAAATACATGCTGCTGATTTACAGCGACGAAAATGCCTGGACCGACGACGAGCAGGAGCGCTGCTACAAAGAGTCGGTGCAGCTAACCCAAGACCTGCACGCCAGCGGCAAATACCTGGGGGCCTCCCCCCTGCACTCGGTGGCGACCGCTACCAGCGTGCGGGTGCGCGACGGCAAGCGCCTGGTGACCGATGGCCCCTTTGCCGAAACCCGAGAGCAGCTGGGCGGTTACTTCTTAATTGACGCGCAGGATTTGGATGAGGCGATCGCGATCGCCGGACGCATTCCCTCGGTGTATAAAGGCACGGTCGAAATTCGCCCCATTGTAGAGCTGACCGGGTTGCCTGCTGATTAGCAGCAGCAAGCCAAACCTCTCATTGGCGACTGATAAAACTTATGCGCAGATCCTCCAAAAATCCCTCTCCCTAAATCCCGCTCCCTGAGGGAGAGGGACTTTGAAATTCGGCTCCCCTTCTCCCAAGGGAGAAGGGGTTGGGGGATGAGGGGGAAACTATTCGCTACCCAACATTAAGGTTCACAACGACAACCCACTCTGTAGCAATTTTGACTTGCTTAGGGTCTCTGGATAGAGTAGATTACCGATTTATAGCTGTGAGCGTGCAGCTTGTCTTCCCAAAAATTTGGTCAAACGGTACCGGAAGGTGTTGGAGCACCAACCGGCACCTAACCCCTTCGACAGATCGGAGCTGTCTCGGAGGCTAGGGCTATTATTGCCCAGGCCGCCCCGTACTGCACATGTCTGGGGCGGCCAAATTTTTGGGGCTTCCTAACCATCCGTTTCTTTGGAGGAAACCCCAATGTTGTGTTTGCCATATCTGTTGTCGTCGGCCCGTCAGCGGCAGACGACGAGCCCGCTGCTGCTGGCCAATTCTGAATCTCAGCCAGGGCGCGATCGGTTGCGCCATCTGATAATCGGTTCACCCGAGGGGGTACGGGGGGCAATTAACTACCTGCATCTGCTGAACTACGCCGAACAGCGAGAGTGGAGCCAGCTGGTGACGATTCCCGAGTCGGGGATTGTGATTACCCCAGCGCAGGGAGAGGTGTTTAGTTTGTTGAGCCGCGATCGAGCGATCGATTGATCCAGACAGTTCCTAGATTCATCGGTGCATAGAAAGCACCATCGTAGGGTGCATTCGCGCCAGCAATGCACCCAATCCATACATCGAGAAACTTGCAAGATGTAAGCGGTGCATTGCGCCCAGGGAGATCAATTGCTTTGAGCCACATGGGGCTTTAGCCGCGAATGCACCCTACGCTGCAAGCCTGCCCGATTTTCCATAGGGAGGAGAGCCAAAATAATGCTTTTGGATCGGGCTGAAGCGCTTATCTGCTATATTTTGCAAGTTTCGATGCGAGAGAAGAGAACCTTCTTCCCCTAAGCCCAAAAATCCCTCCCCAAACCACCAAACACGGAAATTCGCCCACGGGAGATTTTTTGGGGTTTGCTACTAGTTCGTCGTACTTCAAATAGCGAGTTGCCTTTGCGTCTTGCCAACCTACCTTAACGCAAAATTTGTCCCAAACTTTGCCGCCTGATGTAGGGCTGCCAAACTCCTGCCAAATCTTCTTTTGTATGCTGAAGCCAAATTTGCCGTTACTATGTTTCACCCACAAGCGATCGATCGTCAGCAGATCAGTATAGGGAAAATTCCGTAACTCGTCGGGAGTAAAGTAGTTGCCTCGTTCTTTGCCCACAGCCCTAATCATTGTGTTGTAGGTTTCTTCATCCGCCTCTCGCCACTTGCCATCTCTTAGCAGGTCGCGCAGCTTGCGGTAATCAATGCCTTTTTCGGAGCTGAGGTCATCTTCTTGGGCAGCTTGTGGGATTACAGATGGGCTAGTGGGCGGTGCCCACCCTACAGGGGTATCGGTGGCGACCGCTTGAAGCGGCAGGGTGTGGGCAATATCGACAGATGCAGGAAAATGGGTTCGCAGGGTGTTAAAAAAACGGGCGGGCGGGAGCTTGCCGTTTGTAGCATCGGCAGTTTGCAGGGCGGCAACTGAGAGCCAGCGGCGACCTTCAATCAGAATGGGGTAGATGGGTTTCTTTAGCTCTAGTGCCAAGCTCAACTCGCACTGCACCCAATGAGACGCTTCAGAGCGGGGCGTCATCACCACCACAAAGACCTGACACTGCTCCAACTGATCTTGAATCACGCGGGGCCAGGTCGTGCCGTAGTCGATGCGATCATCAAGCCAGACGGGCAAGTTGTGAGTTTCTAACGCCTGAGCTAGCAGGCTAACGTAAGCCTGGTCTTGGCGACTGTAGCTGATGAAAATGAAGCTCATTGGGGCAGGGGAGGCGTCTCACCCAGTTTAGCCCTGGTTCGAATGATTAAGCCTCGTCATTCTCGTAACCGCGCTGGTCTTACCTACTGGCACTGCACCGACTCCGCCAAAACCGCATAGGTCATAATAGGGTTTAGTCTCAAAGCTTCAGAAAGCCCCGATCTGGCTAAACCTATGAAAACCAATATCGACATTGACGACGCCCTTATGGCCGATGCCCTCCAGGCCACTGGGCTAGATGCTACCGACAAAGTAATCGAACTAGCCCTTAAAATGCTGATTCAAATCAAACGACAGGAGGCAATCAAACCTTTTCGAGGCCAGCTCTTGTGGGAAGGCGATCTTGACACCATGAGAACCGATTCATGATTCTGGTCGATTCCAGCGTATGGATTGATTACTTTAACGGCCAATCTACATCCCAAGTTGACAACCTTGATTAGCTCTTGGAGACGCAGCCGTAGGTCACAATAATGGATAAACCCTACCGAATCTATCTCGACGTTTGCTGCCTAAACCGCCCCTTCGATGATCAAACTCAACTTCGCATTCATCAAACACTTAACTATGGCAACTACCCAACGAGAAATGATTCAAAAGGGATATCAAGCCCTGGTCGCTGCCCTTGGTTCTGTAGATGCCATCCGGTTTATCCAACACTTTAGTCCTGGCAAAGGTGACTACACAAAAGACCGTCACCTGTGGCTCGACCAGATTACCGAAGAAGACTTCTTGGCTCAAATCAAGCAAGCCCAAGACGTTAATGCCGATAAAAACTTCGAGAATTACGAAGAAATTATTGAATAGGCAGTATTGGAGAAAGCCACTATGCCAGAGCTAAGCTTCAGCGAGACCCAGCTCAAAGAGCTGATCAAAGCTGCCATCCTAGAAATCCTTCAGGAGCGACGAGATCTATTTCAGGGCTTAATCGCTGAAGCCCTAGAAGATCTAACTATGGTTGAAGCCATTGACGAAAGCAAAGACTCTGAACGGCTGCTTGACTGCTAAAGTCATCCGCCACATCTACCTTTGCGGGTAGATTCACTCTCAGCCCAATCAATACGACGATGTGGGCGATGTATCGCTAAACCCCATGCAACGCCTCTTTCCCCTTGCGCTGTCTGCCGCCCTGCTGACCACAGTTGCGATCGCCCGCACCGCCCTGGCCCAACCCTCGCTCGAAGTCGTCGCCGAGCTACAGCAGGCCCCCGGCAACCTAACCGTCACCCCCGACGGCCAGCTGATTATGTCACTGCACCAGTTCTACAACCCGCCTTACCCCGTTGCCCAGTACGACAACGGCGCGATCGCACCCCTGCTGCCCCAGGCAACCAGCCCCGTTTCCGCCAGCGTACTAGGCCTGCTCAGCGACAGCAGCGGCATTGTCTGGCTTCTGGATAATGCTATGGGCAGCGATCGCCCCCCTCAGCTAGTCGGGTGGAATCTGCAGCAAAACACCCTCCACAAAACCATTTCTCTGGCCGATGTCACCCCCGCTGGTTCGTTCATCAACGACCTGCGCATTGACGAAACCACCCAGACCGCTTTCATCACCGACCCCGCCAGCGGCAACAACGCCGCCCTGATCGTCGTAGACCTGGCGGCGGGAACCGCCCAACGGGTGCTAGAGGGCCACTACAGCGTTACCCCAGAACCGATTGATCTATTTGTTGAGGGCAATCCGCTGCTGCGGCGAACCCCAGAGCGCACCTATCAGCGCCCGCAGGTCGGCGTCGATGCCATTGCCATGGACGCCAACAACGAATGGATTTACTACGGTGCTCTGCACGGCACCAGCCTCTACCGCATCCGCACCGCCGACCTGAGAGATGGGTCGCTGAGTGCAGCAGAACTGGCCAGCCGCGTCGAGAAGTACGCCGACAAGCCCATCTGTGACGGCATTTTGATGGATGGCGCTGGTAATATCTACCTGGGCGAACTGGCCGCCAATGCGATCGGCGTGATCACCCCCGAGCGGGAATACCGCCGTTTAATTGAAGACCCGCGCCTCAGCTGGGTCGATGACTTTGAGTTCTCTGCCGACGGTCAAACCATCTACGCCGTCACCAACCGGCTGCACCTATCGGCCCCGCTCAATGCAGGGGTAGAATCTGGCACACCGCCGTTCTACATCTTTGCGTTTGAACCCCTGGCCCCCAGAACTCAGCCGTAGTACAGGGGCATCCCACCTTTGCAAGTTAACCCCCCTCATCCCCCACCCCCTTCTCCCTAGGGGCTACTAAGTACACACAAATGAGTCCTGAGCTATTGACCATCCCTCAAATATGGCCTCAAATTTCTTGAGTCCTTGGCTCAA
>NZ_JBNXVS010000094.1:0-7459 GCF_050565655.1 Nodosilinea sp. AN01ver1
AGCGTTCATGGTTTTGAGTGGTATCTAAGCTTAGAACGCTGGCTCCCCCTTCTCCCTTCCAATCTCCGAAACTACCGCACAGTAGGGCACCCAGCGACCTGGACTCAGCTTTTGTCAGTCAACCAGGGAGACTGGACAGTCGGGACGGCTATCCCAAAAGAATTGTCCCAAATATAGTTTCATTCGCAAAACGCTTGGGAAATGATATGGAAGTTGGAATTGACAGTTTTGCTTCGGTTGGAACGAGTGAAAACGGTGAAACGGCAGATGCCGCGCAGTCTATCGCCGAACTGCTGGAGAGAATAGAGCAGGCGGATCGTTCCGGCTTGGATATCTTCGGTATCGGCGAGCATCATCGCCATGAATTTTTAGATTCGGCAAACGCGGTTATTCTCGCTGCTGCCGCTGCCCGCACCGAGCGTATTCGCCTAACCAGCGCGGTTACAGTGCTGAGCGCGGCTGACCCGGTGCGCGTGTTTCAACAATTCGCCACGCTCGATTTGATTTCAAAAGGTCGCGCCGAAATGGTGGTGGGGCGCGGCTCGTTCACCGAAGCCTTTCCGCTATTTGGATTTAGTCTCGGCGATTACGACGAAATTTTCGCCGAAAAGCTCGACCTCTTGCTCAAAATTCGAGATAGTGAAACGGTCAATTGGTCGGGCAAATTTCGTCCCGCGCTGGAAAACCAGGCAATTTATCCGCGTCCGCTGCAAAAGCCGTTTCCCATCTGGCTCGGAGTCGGCGGTACACCGCAATCTTTCCGCCGCGCCGGAATGCTTGGACTGCCGCTCGTGGTCGCCATTATCGGCGGCGAAACGCATCGCTTTCGCTCGCTCATCGATTTATACCGTGATGCCGGAGAGTATGCTGGACACGCGCCCGAAACGTTGAAAGTTTCATTGCATTCAATCGGTTATGTCGCCGACACGACCGAGCAAGCCGTTGAGGAGTTCTTTCCGGGCTACGCCGAAACCTTCACTAAAATCGGCAGAGAGAGAGGCTGGCCCCCCGTTACGCGCGCCGCTTTCGACGCCCAGCGCAGCGCAACCGGCGCGTTACTGGTCGGCAGTCCCGAAGAAGTGGCGGAGAAAATTCGCCGTCACAGCAAATCGCTCGGCGGCATTTCGAGAGTCACGTTTCAAATGGACAACGCGCAGATGAACCATGCCCAACTGATGCGATCCATCGAACTGATTGGAACGAAAATGTCTCCACTCTTGAACAATTGAAATATGCAGGCATAGTGTAACTTAAGTTCCGCTAGAGTAACAAGACAGAGAGACAAGCTGGAACACCGCTTGAAGTTGCAAATGCAGTTCTGTTTTTATCATCTGACCTGGCATCGTTCGTAACAGGTGAAACATCGATGGCGGATGGTGGGTTTGTAGCAAAATAGCCGATCGGCAGTGCGAAATGTTTGACACAGAACTTCAAGCGACTCACTAGAGCAACACTGAAATCGGTTCGCTAATTCGATCAGAAACTCCATAGGAATCTGCAAGAAATTGAGTGTTGGAACTGACTACACTCAGGTGAACTAAGACAAAGAGAAGTTAGGAGTTGATGATGATGTCCAAAGTGTCTTCTAACTTCCCACACGAAAGGAAAAGAAATGGCTAAAAAATTTGGTGCAAAATCGACCGCCGACGAGGTGCTTGCGGGCATTGATCTCAAGGGAAAGCGATTTCTCATTACGGGTGCATCGTCAGGCATTGGGCTTGAAACCGCCCGCTCACTGGTCTCTCACGGCGCTAGCGTCGTCGGCGCGGTCAGAAACCTCGCTAAAGCTGAGCTAGCCACTGCACTGGTTCGTGATACCGCGTCGCAGGGCGGCAGCCTGGAGTTGATCAATCTCGATCTGGCATCTTTACAAAGCGTTCGGGCCTGTGCGGATAAACTGTTGGCTAACGGTCAACCGTTCGATGCCGCCATCGCTAACGCTGGCGTTATGGCAACTCCGTTCGGTCGGACGATCGATGGCTTTGAAGTCCAGTTCGGGACGAACCATCTTGGACATTTCGCCCTGATCAATCAGATCGAGTCGCTGCTTGCCGATAATGGACGGCTGGTGGTCCTGTCGTCGCTCGCGCATCGCGGTGCCGAGATTGACTTGGACGATCCGAATTTCGAGCAGCAGGCGTACGATTCATGGGTCGCTTATAGCCGATCGAAAACCGCCAATTCACTATTCGCTGTGGAGTTTGACAGGCGGCATCGCGATCGCGGCATTCGGGCTGCTTCGGTGATGCCCGGAAACAGTTTCACGGATCTACCCCGCCATCTCTCGCCGGAGGATTTGCAGGGACTTTTGCAGGCCGTTGACGCAGCGCGCACCGCAGCGGGTCTGCCGCCGAAAGAGTTGAAAGAAATTCCGCAGGCAGCCGCGACATCGGTTTGGGCCGCAGTCGTGGCGAATAAAGACGAGATCGGTGGACATTATCTCGAAGATTGCGCGATCGCACCGATTGATGACACGCCCAACCCGTTTGCCGACGGTGTCAGGTCGTATGCGCTCGACGCAGACAAAGCCAAGCAGCTTTGGGCGAAAAGCGAGGAATTGATCAGCGCTGCGTCTTAAAGATTATTACGCACATCTAAACGCAATAATCCATTCATTAGTAATCACATTGTTTTGTCACTCCAGTACCGAGCAAAATTAGAGGTTTTGACAAAACTCATCGAGCGTCATCAGCTTCGCCCAGCGATTGATTCAGTATTTTCTTGGGATCGGATCGTTCAGGCACATCAGCGTCTAGAGCAGGGAGGAACACGGGACAAAATTGCGCTGAAGCTTACAGAAAAGTAGACCAGCTTCACGGCGTTAGTAATTGCTAAATCGATTTACAAAGGAGAAATTTCTCATGTCTCACATTGCCCTTGGTCAAGAAAACTCTGCAAACATCGATATGAGTATCGGAATTATTGGTTCAGGAGCCCTCGGCTCAAACCTGGCACGCATGTTAGCAAAAAATGGCATTGCAGCCACCATAGCCAACAGCCGCGGACCGGAATCGCTGGCTGACTTTGTGGCCGAAGTGGGCCCCTCCATAAAGGCCGGCACGGTTGCCGAAGCCGCCAGCGCCGACATCGTCATTGCGGCTGTGCGCTGGGTCGCTGCAGAGAAGGTATTCAGTGCCCGGCCTGCATGGAATGGTCGCATCGTCATTGACAGCACCAACCCAGTTGAATTCCTCGACCCAGATTCACCTGATGCCAAAGACCCCAGCAATCCGCTGGCAGCCTACGGTATCAGGGCTGTTGATCTAGGCGGGAAATCCTCCAGCGATGTGTTCAAGCAGTACGTACCGGGTGCACGCGTAGTGAAAGCCTTTAATCATCTGGAGGTGAACCTATTGCAGGAGCCTAAGGTGTCTGGTGGACAGCGGGTGCTGTTCTACTCGGGTGACGACGCCGATGCCAAAACCCAAGTGCAAAAAATCATTGACGGCACGGGCTTTTTCCCGGTGGATCTAGGCACTCTGGAAGCTGGCGGCACGATTGCGTCTTTGCCGTTTGGTTCATTGGCTGCGCACAACTTCATCAAAATCTGATCGCGCAGAAGAAGTCTCCGACGAGCATCAAAACTTCATCGCGTGGGCCATAAGCGCGCATCATTTTGACGTACAGCGCGGCGCGACCGGCGCGTTAATGGTCGGTAGTTCCGAAGAAGCGGCGGAGAAAATTCACCGTCACAGCAAATCGTTCGGCGGCATTTCGAGAGTCACGTTTCAAATGGACAACGCGCAGATGAATCATGCCCAACTGATGCGCTCCATTGAACTGATTGGCACGCGAATGTCGCCACTCTTGAACGATTGAAATATGCGGACATGGTTCAACTTAAGTGTCGCTAGGGCAACAAGACAGAGAAAACAGATATGGAATTGGCTCTGCAAGTCTGGCTGAATTGCTAAAAATGGATTTTAGCGATAACCCTCAGGGACAGCTTCGCTTAGCACAGACATTGCCCTACAAGCAGGTTTCTCCAGCCAAAGCCATTTGACGCAGTACTTCAAGCAATTCATTAAAAAGACCCTCAACAGATTCGTTAGCACCATAAAAATCTGAAAATTTATCCTAAGAATCTGAAAGAATCGAGCCTTGAAAATCATTACATTGAAGTTAAGTTAGGCAAGGAACTGAAGCAGCATTCGTGAGAGCTTTCATTGCCTGGATCAGAGTTTTATTGTGTGCTGAAGATCAATCTTGATTAAAACAGGAGAAACAGAATGATATTGCAAAATAAAGTGGCGTTAGTCACTGGCGGAACTTCGGGAATTGGTCGTGCAACCGCGATCGCTTACGCCCAGCAACAAGCAAAGGTGGTGGTGGTTGGTCGTCGAATGGATGAAGGTGAAGAAACGGTTCGATTGATTCAAGAAGCTGGCGGAGAGGCGATTTATGTACAAGCAGATGTTACGAAAGAAGCAGATGTTAAAGCAATGGTTGATAAAGCGGTTGGCGTTTTTGGTCGATTAGATATTGCCTTTAACAATGCAGGAACAGTCGGCGAAAATCTTTCACTGATTGAGCAAACAGAAGCGGAATACGATCGCACGATGAATGTCAATGTCAAAGGCATTTGGTTGTCGATGAAGCATGAAATCGCTCAGATGTTGAAACAGGGAAAGGGTTCAATCGTCAATACCTCATCTGGGGCTGGAGTCATTGCAGTTCCTACCCAACCCCTCTACACCGCGAGTAAACATGCGGTAGTCGGTTTGACAAAAGCGGCTGCACTCCAATACGCCAAAGCAGGTATTCGCATCAATGTCGTTGCACCAGCAGTAATCGAAACAGATATGTTTGAAGTAGTTACAGGTGGGCAGGATGAAGCCAAAGCTTACTTGGCAGGACTTCACCCGATCGGACGAATTGGAACACCGCTTGAAGTTGCAAATGCCGTCCTGTTTTTATCATCTGACCTAGCATCGTTCATAACAGGTGAAACGTTGATGGTAGATGGCGGGTATGTAGCGCAATAATTCATCATGACGACAACACTTACAGGCAAAGTTGCACTGGTAGCGGGTGGTTCTCGCGGTTTAGGAGCGGCGATTGTAGGGTATGCGAAAGGTGCTCAGCGCGATCCTAGTCCGCGCAACGTCACTGTGTGCAACCAGGTACCATGCCGACGGACATGGCAACAGCCGCAGCCGACAAATGGCCGGAAGCAGCGGAAGCGATGGATCTTCACGCCATCCGCCGGATCGCAACCTTGGAAGAGGTAGCGGCGACCGTTTGTTTCCTCGAAAGTTCAGACGCTGGCTACATCAGCCTACGACGCCTAATCATGCGCTGCACCGGAACGCCACAGTTTGGTCGATTGAGTTTTCAAGGTTATCTGCGTTCGGTGAGCTTGGTCGTTAGGCAGCGAGGGTGAAAAATAGACTTAATCGGAATTAAGACAAGCAATCAATTCTTAAACCGATTTCAAATCTTCTTACAGAATTTTTTGTCCATTGAGATACCGAGCACTTTATTACCGAGAAGGTCCAATGAAAAGAGAGTTAGCGATAAATTTTTTGTTCTCGTTTGTGGGCGGCGCAATGATCTGGGCCTTGTCACCATCTTTATCCGGGCAGGTCGAGCCGTGGGATGCGGAAGGTTTTTATTATTCTGTAGCACTTCTTATTGTTGGCCTTACCGTTGGCTTTGCTCGGCCTAAACATGTTTGGTCACACTATGCCGGTATTATGCTTGGTCAACTGACGTATATGCTTTTTATTCCAGTTCTGCCCGGCAGTTCGTTAATTCTTGTTGGAGTCGCTTTTTTAGCGGTTTACTCCATAATCGCTTTAGCAGGAGCAGCAAGTGGGGCCTGGTTTCGTCGCGTCAGCCGGGGTGCGCGGTAATTTTGCTGCCTAACAAGGCCCTGCAGCGAACTCGGCTCTCGCGCTCCGGTTGCAATCTACGCTGTCACCGCGGGCCGGGTCGCTGAACTTGGGTCGTTAGACTCCCTGATCTCATCAAATTAGAATATCTGACGGATTCAACATAGATCACCCCATGCCATGTCTCCCAATTCTCGCCGTTCTGTCAGTCTGGTTGCCTGTCTAATCGCTCTACCTTTATCGCTGCTATCTATGGGTTACACGACACAAGCCTCAACACCTGTCGAGGTTCACATTACAACATCAACAGGCACGCTCCATGGCACACAGATTATTTCAGCGTCTAATCTGCCAGAGCCAGCGGTGCTGATCATTGCGGGTTCAGGTCCGACCGATCGCAATGGAAACAGTCCTCTAGCTGGGCAGAATAACAGCCTCAAACTCCTCGCTGAAGGATTATCGGATCACGGCATTGCCTCGATCCGCTATGACAAGCGCGGGATTGGAGAAAGCGCAGCCGCAGGACTTGAAGAAGCTGATTTGCGTTTCGATACCTATGTTGAAGATGCTGCACTTTGGATTGAGCAATTGCAGGTAGATTCTCGTTTCTCAAGCGTCACCGTAATTGGTCACAGTGAAGGCTCTCTGATTGGAATGCTGGCGACCCAAAAAACTGAAGCAGATGCTTTTGTATCAATCGCCGGACCTGCCCAAACTGCATCACAACTCTTACGAGATCAACTGCGACCTAGCTTGCCAGATGCATTATGGCAACAGAATGAGCAGATTCTTGCTGCTCTGGAGCAAGGGAATAGAGTGACCTCTATTCCACCAGAACTCAACGCGCTCTACAGATCGAGCATCCAACCTTACCTCATTTCCTGGTTTCGCTATACCCCTGCCCAAGAGATTAGGCGTCTCACTGTCCCTGTTCTAATTGTTCAAGGAACAACTGATATCCAAGTGCCTGTCAGTGAGGCGCAAGCTCTGAAAATGGCTAAGCCGGATGCGGAGCTTAGAATGATTGAGGGGATGAATCACGTCTTAAAAGCTGTTTCACTAGACCCTGAACAGCAAAATGCTTCCTATTCTGACCCAACGCTGCCAGTTGTGCCTGAACTCGTTGAAGAGATAAGTCAATTTATTCATACTAGTGAGATGCGCCGTGGGTCTAACCAGTCGCTGCACCGGAATAGGCCAAATTGATTGAGCGGCAAAGGTATTTGCGTCCGGTGAGTTTGGTCGTTATAGACCGTATGAATCTCGATGCTGGTGTACGTACCGCGCTGGCTACCGAACCAGAATTAAAGCCATCTTAGCTTTAAACCAAATAAACGAAGAATGAGAACAACACAACACCTGTTTCTCAGACTTCTACAACATGAATATTTCCGGTATCAAACACTTGTAGGAGATCTAAATGTTTATCGATTACATTACACTCATGCTCATGAATCTGGTAGCTGGGCTCATTTTGCTGGCAACCTATGTGTACTTTGGCTCAGTACAAGGACAAAAGTTGGAGCGCCTGATTGAACTCAGTGCGGCGCAAGGTGAGATCGCAGGAGATACGCCGCAGGAAGTCACAGCCAAGCCGGAATAGACTCTTGGCCCTTCGCCCATGT
>NZ_JBNXVS010000095.1:0-7436 GCF_050565655.1 Nodosilinea sp. AN01ver1
GGGTCACCGCTTGCGCGATACCGCGCTTTAAGCTCGTCGGCTGAAAAATGAGGTTCGAGATGGAGGGGTCTAGGCATTCCCTAATCCTACACCATTTCAGGGGTAGCCAAGTCGGATTTAGTATCAGGCAGTTTCTGCAAAATCAGCTCGTCGGTAATTGGGCCTCGGGTAATGCTGCCCCAGAGCTGATAGTCAACGAAGAAGATGCGGTTGGCTTTGGCAGCGGGTATTTCTCTAAAGACTGGAGTTTGGTTCCATTTTTCCTGGAGCTTTGTCTCGGGGTTGTAGAGTTCCGAGGCATCCCAGCCTCAAGGATGCCGTGCAGGACTTTCGCTTTGCCTGGGCGGGCAACACCTTCGCCGTCGGCGTCAGCATTGGCGTGGTGCCTATCAACCACCACAGCGACACCTTAGAGAACGTGCTAGCCGCCGCCGACACCGCCTGCTACACCGCCAAAAACAATGGCCGCAACCGCGTCCACGCCGTCCATCCCGACGATCAGACCCTGCTTCAGCAGCAGGGCGAATCCCGCTGGGCGGCGCGCCTCACCCAGGCCCTAGACGAGGATCGCTTTTGCCTCTTTGCCCAGCCCATTGTGCCGACTGCACTGGGGCCAGCCCAGGAACATCACTACGAGGTGCTGCTGCGCCTGCGGGATGAAACGGGGCAGATCATTCCGCCGTTGGCCTTTTTGCCTGCCGCCGAACGCTACGGCCTGATGGTTAAGATTGATCGCTGGGTGGTTAGCACTCTGTTTCAGCACTGGCCGCCCCACCCACCCCAGGCAGTCCCTGACCCCGCAGTGCCCACGGTCTATGCTATAGCTATGGCCAAGATAGTTAGGACGTAGACTAATGAGGGAGTCTCATGGTGAGCGAGTAACATGGCCAAACCCTACAGCCTTGATCTGCGTCAGAAGGTCATCAATGCGATAGAACTCGACGGGTTGAAGAAGAGTGAAGCCAGTGCGCTGTTTCAAATCAGCCGTAACACCATCGACTTGTGGCTGAAGCGCAAAGCGGCAACCGGATGCCTTGAACCAACCGTCAGGGTGGCCTCTACGGGTGAGGGGAAGATTCAGAACTGGGAAGCGTTTCGAGCCTTTGCGGAGCAGCATCGTTCCAAAACCCAGGCTGAGATGGCCGAGCTTTGGCCCAGCGATGTCAGCCGACGAACGATCTCACGGGCGCTGAAGCGGATTGGCTGGACGCGAAAAAAAAGACTTACGGCTACCGCCAGCGCGATGACGGCCAACGGAGCGCGTTTGTAGCTGAAGTTTCTGACCCTCAAGGACCGCAGTGGGTCTACGTCGACGAGTCTGGGATGGATGAGCGAGACCAGTATGGGTTTGGCTACTCGCCAGCAGGCGAGCGGTGCTATGACCTCAAGTCAGGACGGCGGCAAGGGCGCGTGAACATGATTGCCGGATACCGAGGGCATCAACTGATTGCTCCCTTTACCGTCGAAGGAGCCTGTAACCGGACGGTGTTTGAACTCTGGCTCGAGACCTGCTTGATTCCTGCTTTGCGGCCTGGGGATGGGGTGATTCTGGATAATGCCACCTTTCACCACGGCGGCCGGATTGTTCAGTTGATTGAGGCTGCAGGTTGTCAGGTTGTTTACCTGCCACCCTATTCCCCCGACCTCAACCGCATTGAAAAGTGCTGGGGTTGGTTAAAAAGCCGGATTCGCAAACTCCTTCCCCATGCCGACGGCTTACGAGCCGCTATCAAAATCGTGCTCAAGCAAGCCGCGTCCTAACTTAGATGGCCACAGCTATATCAACCTCTCCGGGGCCAGCCTCAACGACGACGACATGATAGATTTTCTGCGCCAGCAGTTTGCCTTATACCCCGTGCCGCCCCAGCAGGTGTGCTTTGAAATTACCGAAACGGTGGCGATCGCCAACCTCTCCAAGGCCAGCGACTTCATCCGCCAGCTCAAAGCCCTGGGCTGCCGCTTCGCCCTCGACGACTTTGGCAGCGGCATGTCGTCTTTTGCTTACCTCAAAACTCTGCCCGTGGACTATCTCAAAATCGACGGTGGCTTTGTCAAAGACATCCTCGACGACCGGGTAGACCACGCCATGGTCAAGGCCATCAGCACCATCGGCAGTGTCATGGGCCTCAAAACCATTGCCGAATACGTTGAAAATACTGCCATTCTGGATTGTATTACGACTATCGGCGTAGACTTTGCCCAAGGCTATGGCATTGGCCACCCCCAACCGCTGGTATGCACCTGCGACCCACCGTAACGCTATTTCCGTTCCCTAAAATCCTCCAGATTTCAACGCTCTAAGCCTGTCCCACATTGGTTGTGTCTTCGGAGAGTGATTTGATGGTTAGGCTGGCCTTCCCTTGACCAATCTTCTAAATCTCGTGCCATCGTTTGCTGAGCCTTGTCCGATAGAGTATTGCCTTTGACGACTTCCCGAGCAACCTCTGTTATTCGGCTCAAATACCTCTCTGGTCTCCCCAGTGCCACGGCTGCCCCATGCCATCCCCAGAGTTGACCCAACTCCGGGCGGCTCTGCTGCCACCCATTGCCGCCCCCCTCTGGATTGACCAACACCTCATTCCAGTCCTTCCCCTGATTCGGCGTTAGCCGCTCTATCCCCGGCACCTGCTGCGCCACCCGCCAGGCCATGGTCTCCCCTGCCACATCCGCGTCAAACGCTGCCGCTACCAGCCCCCCACTCCGCAGCACTGTCTTCAACGCTTCAGTTGGCACCCCTCCTGAGCCATCCGTCGAGAGATAAATCGACACCCCCTCCGGCCCCCGCTGCGCCCTGTCCAGCACCGCCAGCGACATCGCATCAATGGGCGACTCCACCAGCAGCACCCGGTTCACCAGCCCCCGCCCTGTGCCAATCCAAAACCATCCCTGGTCTCTAGCCGAGCCCGGCGCTAACCCGTGAAAGTGGTTTTCTTCTCCCCACGTCCCCCGCAAACTGGCCCCAATGACCTCACCTCGACTCCAGGTTTGGGCCTGCAACTGGTGGCGCAAAAACACGGCATTCTGATGGTCATCGGCAAAAATCAAGCCCCGCTCATTGAGCCGATCCACCAGCACCACCGGTAGCTTACGGGTTTCCACCAAATACTCCCACACCCCCGCCCAGCGATGTTCGTTTGCGGCGGGCACTGCCAACACCTTGGGCTCTCGCTCTTCAGTTTGGTTATGGGTCGCTACGTGAGCAGGCCGTTGAGAAAAATCCCGGCCCGATAGCCATTCCACCGCTTCCTTAAACTCCACCCCCTGCACCTGCATCACCAGGTCAATTGCACCCCGGCCCCCAGCATCGGCCAACCAGTCCATAAACAGCGGCCCACTGATGCTGATGATGTGGTCGCCATTGCGCCACTTATGCTTATCGTGGCGATCGCACTCCAGCCCCAAATGCGCCGCCACATCCTCTAAATCCGCCCCTCGTACCTCATCGGCAATCTTTTGCAGTGTTGGCCCCTGGACAGGTTTTACAGGTTTGGACTGAGGCAGATCGGGGGACAGTAAATCCTGTGGGGGCACCACTGCCGCCTGCTCCTGCTGCCATAGCGGATCTGCGCCAGGCCGTGGCCCTTGGCTAGTGGGAGCCCCTGTCCGAAAGGGTTCCACATCAAACAAGCTCTGCACCTGAAACTCAGGTTCTTCAACTCCTGGAGCATGAGCCACAGCTTCGGGCTCAGGTCGAGGTTGCTCCTCCACAACCAGGGCAGGCGGTTGGTGGGGGTGGACAGCGATCGCCCCCTCCAATTCCGCAATCACCACCTCCCCCTGCTGAGTCAACCTGTCCAAATACTTGTGCAAACTCTGCACCGGGAACCCTGCCACTCGTACCCGTCCGAGTTCCTTCGATCCAGACTCCATGCTGGTGCCAATCATCTCCAGATGCTCGATCAAGGGCCGAGCCCCGTCAAAAAACGCCTCATAGAACTGCTGATCCGGTGACTGCACCAGCACGATCGCATCGGGGTACTGGTTTTTCACCTCCAGGTATTGCCGCATATCACTCGGCATTTGCGATCGCTCATCCCCCGGTTCTTGCCCCACTGCGGGTTCTACCTGAGCCTGAATCTGGGCCTGAGCCGCCTTCGCAAACCCCTGCTGCACAATATTCTTGGAGAAAATCTGGGCAAAAGTGCGATCGGGCAGCCGCGACTCCCCACCCTGCAAACTCTGCACCGCCGTCTCCTTAAACTCGATGTGGCCCTCGCCCCGCACCCTAAATACCATCTCCGAGTCGATGAACATATCCCCGTTCTGGAGCAGGTAGTGGGTCAGGTACAACTCATCCCCCTGTCGCTCCACCACCAGCGGAATAAACGGCTCATTCTCAATCCGCAGGTGAAACTCCTGGGAGGTCATGATCTCCTGCTCAATTCCCGCATTCCTCAAAAAACGCAGAATCCGCTTCTCCAGTTGGCCCATTGGGGGCAGATTAGGTGCGGGTGGGGACACTGGAGCTTCAACCGCAGGTTTTTCCACGGCTGGTTCTGGGCGTGGCTGGCTTACAGCAGATGCTACCGCCTGAGCAACAATCGGGGGCTTCACCTCCTGTATCTCCACCTTCTCCAGCGTCGGCAACGACACCCCCAACAACTGCCGCGCCACCTCCTTAAACTCAAACGCTGCCAGGGTGTAGTTCCGCTGGTGCATCACCACTCCTAGCACCCGCTCCAGCCGCTCTGGGGGAATGACGACCTCCATGCGATCGGCCACCGAGTAAAAATCCGACCCCGCCGCCGCGATCAGTTCCTCATCCAGGTAGTACCGCCCGCCCGATTCCTTCGATTTCGGCGCTTGCAGAATAAATCCGTCTCCCGCCTGCTGCGGCTTCAGCAGCAACAACTCATCCAGCGTCTTTACTGTTCCCTGCCGGTTGGTCAGCTCCGTGAGGAACCGAAACACCTGCTGCGGCTCCTTAAAGGCCACCGGCTCCTTGGTCAGCTCCGACTCAATATCAAAGCCCTTGGGCATGATCAGCCCCTGGCAGACCTCGCCCCGGTAGTCGGTGTAGTTCACTAACTTGCCGTTGGAATACTTTTCAAATGCCTTGATCAGGTTGCCGGTGAAGATCTGCCGGTTAACCCGACCCGCCTCCTGCTGCATGTCGAACAGCGAATACACGCTGTTGCCAAACCAGTCCTCCGTTTGCACCGTGGCATCGATCGCCCCTGCCCGCCCCGTGTTGAGCTTCGACAACGGCACCGTAATCTGCCGAGCGGAATCCGCCACCAAAACCCTCAGCTTCCAGCGGTTGGGTGCTGCTGGGCTCCCCGAGCGTTTTTTGGCATCGGCCCCCGCCACTACGCCATAGAGAATGGTCTTGCTGGCAGGCGTCACCAACCGCAGCGGTGTCCCTGGCACGAACTGCTCTAATACACCCGAGACATGCATGAGCTGCTGCTCAATGCGATCGTTCAGTTTTTCAATCGCCTTGCTGTCTTGCTTTTGGGCGATCGCTGCCTGCCGGTAGCGGTTCGTCTGCGCTTCCAACTCGGTAATGATCGCCACCACTTGCTGCCTCGCCTGCGCGGCTACAGCATCCGGGTCGTGAGCCTCAACCGCCCCCACCTCCGCCAACCCCACCGACTCCCGCACTGCATTGATCGCCTGAAGCTGGGTCAGCGGTTTGCTCTCGCTCTTGGCCTCCACCATCTCCAAATACACCGGCCCCGTAAACTCGCTGGCCGTCTCGCTGTCATCGGCCATTACCTCCATCCGCGCCAGCGGCCTGGCCTCCAAATCTAGCTGATCCGCCTCCAAAATGTTCTCCCCCATGGCCCGCGCCTGATCCACCAGGTCGCAGTACTCCGACTCAATCAGGCTATAGACCGCTTCCTGTTCGGCAATGGGTAGCAGCGGAATCCGCCCCGTCACCCGCTTGATTAGGGCGATATCAGAAGCATCGTTCTCAGCCTTGGCGGCAGGGAAATCCAGCTTGGCATTCAGTTCCGGGTCATCCGACAACAACTCCGTCACCACCTGCTCGCCGTAGGGATTCATAAAATCCACCACGGTATTGAGAGAAATATCCGTCTCTCTCGCTGCCGTGGTGTTGGCATTCAGGCTCGCCATCTTGCGACAGAGGATTGCCCCTGGTCGCTTTTCAGCCGGAAGATCGCCCATCAACAGCGTGTAGGCGGGCAACGCCACCTGCCCGGTTCGATGCACCCGGCCCAGCATCTGCATAAACACGTTGATGTCCCGTTCCGCCTGGGCCACAATCATGTGGCGAGGTCGCTGGTCAGCAAACTTCTCCGAGGCGTGCAGCGAGATACCGGTCGAGCCCGAACAGTTGAGCAGAATGATATCGGCATCTCCAGCATTAAACCGGGCCACGGCATCGATCCTGCCCTTGGCTGTGGTTTCCTCCCCCAGCCGCACCTTGTAGGCCATGGATCCATCAGCCCAATACTCAATGCCCGCCGTCCGCCCCGTGACTTCAGTCACCCGGTAGCCTGCCCGCTCCAGTTGTTGCTCAATGTAGTCAATTGGGCTGATGGGAATGCCACTGAAGTCACTCTCGCGAATACAATCCAGGGCTTCTTCATAGGCCAGAACGGCATCGCCGCCGAGTTGGTCATCGCTGAGGCGCAGCCGAGTGGAGTGGCCCCGGTAGTCTGTCACCACCACATCTCTGGATCGCTCCAAATACCGCTCCAGCAGATCCCCAAAGGAGAGGCTCATTGCATCCCCCGGCGACAAGTCCTGAGACTCGGCATAGGCCTCGATGAAGCTGCCCATGGTGTTAGCCACTGTAATTACGGGCTTTTCACCTCGGTTCAGCGCCGCAATGGCTTCCTCCACCGTCGCATCCGCCTTTTGGGCCAGCAGCCCTTGCTCAATGCAGTTGTGCATCAGCGAGGTGAAGTTGGTACTCCGGGCTCCCACCTCGCCAATCGCTCCATCCTGTTTCAGGGCCTTCGCTTCCGCCTTGGCCTCATTACCAATCGCCTTCACCGCCTTCTGCTTGGCCCGATCAAAGTCTTTAATCGCCCTCATCGCTGCCGAGAAGTCATCGGCTACCTCCCGATCTACCGGGACGGTCTTGGCCTGAAAGGAAATGCCCTCATAGGAGCGCTCCCGCCTGAGCATTTGCCCGGAGGCGACAAACTTGCTGGCGACAATCTGCTGGAGCGGCACCCCACCCCGCGTCAGAATGTTCTCCAGCGCCGTCATACTGCTGACGCCCAGGCGTAGGTCAGTGCGCCGAGCATACAAGTCCATCACATCGGCTCGCTTGGCGTAGGTCGCCGACGAATAGAACACCCCTGACGACAGATCGATGAGTTCCCGCACAAAGTTATACTAAATCCGACTTGGCTACCCCTGAAATGGTGTAGGATTAGGGAATGCCTAGACCCCTCCATCTCGAACCTCATTTTTCAGCCGACGAGCTTAAAGCGCGGTATCGCGCAAGCGGTGACCCG
>NZ_JBNXVS010000096.1:0-7129 GCF_050565655.1 Nodosilinea sp. AN01ver1
AATCATCAGTACGCCGAACCAGCCTACATACAGGCGGTTCTCGGTGCTGGTGACCCACTGGCAAAACTGCTCCCACAGGGAGGCGCTTTCGCGCCGCTGTAGAGTAGTGGTCATGATGTATTAGTCCTTGGTATTTATCGTTTCAAGGTACACAGGCCAAATCGTGTAGATTTGTGACCTGTGTGAGTACACCTTACTACAGTCATGGAGTTTTGTAAACAAACATTCCTTCACGGTTTAATGATTTGGACCGATGTTGGGGCTTTAGGGCGACTGCGGCGATCGCCCTAAAGCCAGAGCAAACAGGGCTTTTGCTGCTTTCGGCGTCGAGCTATGAATTCTGAGAACCGATCGCTTGCCCAGCTCAGACTCACTAGAATTCTCATAAATGTCGTAACAATTGCTTAACCTGAGTGCTGCGGCCCGACGTGGTTAGGGCGCTTGCTCACTACAGCCGCTCTAAATAGTTAAGCAGGTCGGCCATGTCCTGAGGCTCGGGCTGAAACTGAGGCATAGGGGGGGTTTGGCCACTGATCACCTGCTTGATCAGGCCCACTTTGGTCTTGTGATCAGATACCCCCAGCAGCTTTGGCCCCACTTCTCCAGTCGCTTCAATACCGTGGCAGACGGCGCAGTTCATTCTGAAAATAGCTTCGCCTCGGGTGCCATTGCCTTCCATCGACAGCACCTGATGAACGTAGGGGTCAGAGGCCTGGGAGTAGCGCACTGCCACGACGCTCAATACAACGGCTGTAACCAGCGCCACTGCGATCAGCGCGGCCTTTTTCAGCAGGCTGCTGAGGTCTTCGGTCTGCTCGTCTAAGGTCTCTTGTGCCAAGGGTATGAAATCTATCTTCAACTAAATGTTACGTACTTTAAAGAACCTACAACCAGTTCGCCACAGAATCTTAAGGATTTGGGTTGCAGACGGCACTGGCTAGTTCAAGTCATGACCAGGCGACATCAGCGCTTGAGCCCCTCGGTCTGGGGTAGTACCTTTAGGGGGTGCGACCTGGTTTAGACGCTGCCCTCTATCCTCATAACGCCATGGCTGACCTGGATCTCAACAATCAGTCTACCGATGCGATCGCCCCCGAGAGTGTGTCTGCCGCCGCCAGTAGGGCTGTACCAGGGCTCGCTACGGCTTCAACCTCTGGCCCGGCTCAGGAGGCTAGCTCGGCTCCTATGACAAATGCCCAGGCCGAGCAAGTTTTGGCGGAGCTGAAGACAATTAAGCAAAATTTGCTCTGGATTTTGCTGTTAGGCGGCTTTTTTGCCGCTCGGGCCTTCTTTTTTCACTACTAAATTGACATGGCTTCTTCCTCTGAACATGCCCAAGAGTCTCAGGACTCTCAGGATTCCCACGCTGACCATTTTTACTCCACCTTCGTCGTGGAGTACATCGTGCCGGATGGACAGGAGGCAGAAGCAGTTTTTCGGCGGTGGTATGACCGCATGGTAAAAGCGGCCAGCCAGTTTGAGGGCTACACCCGCGCTGATCTGTGCCCCCCTCTAGACTGTGGCGATGGCGTGGTGAAGTGGTACTCCATCGTTCACTTTAGAACGCCGGAAGACCTCAATGGCTGGCTGAAGTCGAGCGATCGCGTCGCTCTTCTGGATGAGGGGCGCGATGCTTTTTTGGCCTACCGTTACAAGTCATTTACTACGGGGCTGGAGGGATGGTTTTCGAGCCATACCGGTGGGGCTGAGCAGCACAGCCTGGGGCCACCTCCCTGGAAGCAGGTGCTGGCGGTGGTGCTGGGCCTCTATCCCACGCTAATGATTCAAAGCATGGTGTTTAGCGCGTTGGGCATTATGCAGTCGTGGCCGCTGGCAACGTCTTTGGTGATTAATAATTTGATTACCTCGTCAATTTTGACCTGGGTGGTGATGCCTCGCATTAGTAAAATGCTGAGTTTTTGGCTGCGTCCGGCTTATCGGCTGACGGCTTTGCAAACCAATTTGGTTGGTGCCGGTCTGGTGCTTGCGGCTTTAGGATTCATGGCTAGCGTGTTTACTTACCTCACCTAACCTGAGGATAGGGGTATCTTAATTAGCTACAGCGAATTTCACTTGGGTGCAGTACATCGAGGTGATCCCTCCTGCCTCCCTTACCAGAGGGGTACAGCGCGGAACTTAGATTAGGGAGGTGCTTGGGGATCTAGAACTCAGCAATTGTGTACCTCACTCCATCCAGAACCGCTATATAAAAATCAAAAAAATCAGTAATTGGTATTACACTACTCGCAGCAAAAAGTGGTGGAGTCGTAAAGTCATGGAATCGAGCTTTTTAACGGCGGTATTTTTGCCCCTGGCTTTGTTTACGGTCATGCTGGGCATGGGGTTAGGGCTTAGAGTCGATGATTTTACCCGGGTATTGGTATACCCAAAGGCTGTAATTGTGGGGCTACTGGCGCAGCTGGTGATGCTGCCCATTCTGGGTTTTGGGCTGGCGTCGGTTTTTCCGCTCAGCCCAGAGCTGGCGGTGGGGGTGATGATTTTAGCCGCCTGCCCTGGGGGGCCAACCTCGAATTTGGTCACCTACCTAGCTCGGGGAAACGTGGCTCTATCGATCACGCTGACGGCGATTAGCAGCCTTGTTACGGTGGTTACGATTCCCCTGGTGGTGAACGTGGCAACGGGGATTTTTATGGGAGAGGCTGCGACCCTGCGGCTGCCGTTTATCGCGACGGTAGTACAGATTGCGGTGATTACGATTATTCCGGTAGCGATCGGGATGGCGCTACATCGGTATTTGCCTCGGTTTGCGGCTCAGGTAGAGCGCGGCGTGAAGTGGCTTTCCCTGGCGCTGCTGGGGTTAATTATTGCCGGTCTGCTGGTACAGCAGCGCGCTAGCGTGGTCGGTTTCTTTGCCCAGGTGGGTCTGGTAACGCTGACGCTCAACCTGGTGGCGATGGCTCTGGGCTACGGTATTGCTCTGGCGGCCAGGCTCGATCGCCCCAGCGCTACGGCCATTACCGTCGAAGTGGGCATTCAGAATGGCACGTTGGCGATCGCCATTGCCAGTGCCCCCACTCTGCTTAACCAGCCTGAGATGGCAATTCCGGCGGCTATTTACAGTCTGCTGATGTTTGCAACCGGGGGAGCATTTGCCGCCTGGGCGTCACGGCAAGGCCATCGCGAGAAAACGCTGGTCGGCTAAGTCAGAGGCCTCACCAAAAAGCCCTGAGCTAACTTGGCTCAGGGCTTTTTGGTAATTCAACGCGAGTGGTTGACCTAGATAGCGACCAACCCAACCGAGCGCAGAATCGCATTGAGAATAGAGCTGATAATGGCCAGGGCGATCGCCCCCAAAATAGCGCTCCAAATGCCGTAGCGGAGGCGGAAACCTTCGATTAGCCAGGCGGCCAAACCAAACACAACAATGGCCCCAATGAGCGGAATCAGGCCCAGACTAACAATGGCAAAGAAGCCGCGCAGCGCACCGGGGAAAAAGCCCCAGATGCCGTTAAACGCGCCGATAATAGCGCCCCCGAGCAGCGCCTTAATGGGGCTGTCAATTTCGACTCCAATCGGCGGAATCTTGGAAATAATCAGCAGACTAATCGCCAAAATGACGACGCTAATTAAAAATCCGATCAGCATGGGCAGTTCTCCTCACACAACTCAGTAACAGGGCTATCAGACAAAATTTTAGACATTAGGGGCAGCAGCCCCCATACACCTGGAATTATCGGTTATAAAGTAGCATTAGCTACGACTTTGTTTTATTTTCTCAAGAAAGCAGCGCTCACTGGGCTATAGTCCCAGCACTGCGCTCATTTTGTTAAGCATGTCATTCTCTTTGTCGCTGATGCGGCTCGACCCAATGCCCATAATGCCGCCCTCGCGGTAGGCCTCAGCCACTTTGGTGGCTAGCGAGATCAGCCACTGCTTGAGTTCACTGGCCTGCACGCCAGTTACTTTGGTATCTAGGATGACGGCAACTTTTTGCAGATGGGCGATCGCGTAGTCGCGCCCTTCTTTAGAGGTTTTGAAGGTTTGAATGAGGCCCAATAGCTCAAACTGCTTTTTTAGCAGCAGCTGCTCACCACCCAGGGGGTCGGCGGCATCGAGTTCGGCAATACCGCTCAGCAAGGCTGGAGCCAGGTCACCAACCAGGTCGGTACGCCTGGTTTCTTCAGACACTAGGGCAACACCTGACCTGACTTCTTGTAAGAATGAAACCGGGTCTACGCGATCGGCCAGGCAAATGCCCATCACGGCCTGCATTGGGGCCTGAATCAGCATTGACCATTCCTCGGCGGTAAAGTTTTCGCGCATAAAGGTGCCCTAGTTTCAATGCCTCAGATTATGCCAACCATATCGGCAAAATATATGAAATCCCTAAGAGTATTCCATCTCCAATAAACATCCCTTTGTCGCGAATTCGGCCCGTTGGGCCTGTCGATAAACCTCTGGATAAGTCTTTAACGGCAGCACTCCAGGGCTGACCAGGGCAAGATGGCTGGCCAGACTAGAGGTCCGTCTCATCTATCTCGGAGTTTTAAGGCAGGCCTGATCACCTGGCTAGAATAGTCAGAGTTTTGCAGGCTCTACTGCCTATGGCTCGCCCTAGCGCCGCCCTTTTACAGGTGCATATATCAGTATTTTTGTTTGGGTTGTCGGGGCTATTTGGCAAGTTTTTGGCCCTACCCGCCTCGGTCATTGTGCTGGGGCGCACCGGCTTTGCCGCTTTGGCTCTGGGTCTGGTGCTGGCTTTGGGGCGACGGTCGGTGCGGCTGCGATCGCTTCGCGACGGGCTGGGTATGGCGCTGCTGGGGGGGCTGCTGGCCTTTCACTGGGTGAGCTTTTTTGTCAGCATTCAGCTGGCGACGGTGGCGATCGGGCTGCTGACCTTTTCCAGCTTCCCGGTGTTTGTCACGGTGCTAGAGCCGCTGCTGTTTAAGACGCCCTGGCGCTGGCGGGATGGGGCGATCGCCGCGCTGGTCATGATCGGCGTAGCGCTAGTTGTTCCTGACTACCGGCTGGGATCGGCGACGACGCTGGGCGCGCTGTGGGGGCTGCTGTCAGGGCTGTCGTTTGCGCTGCTGCAGTTGCTCAACAAAGGCTACCGGCAGCGGTACTCGGCTCTGGCGATCGCCTTTTACCAGGATCTGTTTGCCTGCCTCAGTCTGCTGGTGGTCGCACCTCTGGCCAGTTTGGCGCTAATGCCTCGGGAGGTGGGCCTGCTGCTGGTGCTGGGCGTGCTGTGTACCGCCGTGGCTCACACCCTGTTTATTGAAAGCTTGGCGGTGCTGCGCACCCAAACCGCCAGCGTGATCAGCACCCTAGAACCCGTCTACGGTGTTCTCTTGGCGGTGCTGCTGCTGGGGGAACTGCCCGCTCTGCGAACTCTGGCGGGCGGGGGGGTGATTATTGGTGCGACTATCTGGGCCAGCTGGCCAAACGCCAAAATATTGGCAGAAACGGATTAAGCTTGAACCGCAAAGCGATGAATGAAGTCGCGCTGAGCCGCTACGCTCAGGGCACCGAGCCGCGCACGTTGGACGGCGGCGATCGCATCCTCGGCGCTGTAGCCCAGCTTGACCAGGCAGGCCGCTACCACTGTGCCCGTGCGCCCGCCACCGCCCCGGCAGTGTACTACCACCGTTCCGCCCACTTGGGTAAAAGCCAAAATGCGCTCGACTAAGGCTGTGAACTGGTCTAAATCGGTAGGCAGCGCGTCGTCGACAATGGGCAGAGTGTCAGTGGCTATGCCCAGATTCTCCGCGTCTTCGAGCAGGCTGGGAATGCCCAACTCTCGCCGCTCTGCGGCATCAAGCAGGCAGACCAAGCGCTCGACACCGTAGTGGTCTTTTAACCGGGCCAAGTCGGCCTGGAGATCGCGTTGCCAGATGGCTTTGCTGTCTTCATCGTTGCGGCCTGGGGCAATGGTAAGCCCCAGTTGACCCGGTTGGGGCAGCTGATCCGGAGGCAAAAAATCTACGCGTAGGGGCAGACTCTCCGAGGTGTAAGTGGGTTTCATGGGTAAGAGAGGGGCTGTGCGGGTTTGCGGGACAAATTGCCAGATTTGTAGGCGGCAAGGCGCTCAAGCCTTTAAGATCAACATATCAATTTTTTTTGAAATATCAGCAATTCTCATTCCACCTCTTCGAAACCCTCATGGCAACCAATAATTCCGATGCGATCGCCAGTTCCCCTTCCCCTAGTGCTGGAGGGCAGCTCAGCCTTTTTGAGCGCTACCTCACCCTGTGGGTGCTGCTGTGTATTGGGGCGGGCATTGCCCTGGGCCGACTGTGGCCTCAGGTGGCGATCGCACTGGATGCCATGAGTCTCTACCAGATATCGGTGCCGATCGCCGTCTGCCTCTTTTTCATGATGTACCCAATCATGGTAAAAATCGATTTTTCGCAGGCCAAGCGGGCGGCCCAAACGCCGAAGCCCGTCGTGCTTACCCTGGTGGTGAACTGGCTGATCAAGCCGTTTACCATGGTGCTGTTTGCCCAGGTGTTTCTCGGCGGGCTGTTTCGGCCGCTGCTGGCGGGCAGCGAGATCATTCGCGGCAGCGAGATACCTCTGGCCGACTCGTACATTGCCGGAGCCATTTTGCTGGGCATTGCTCCCTGCACCGCCATGGTGCTGATGTGGGGATACCTGTCGTTTAGCAACCAGGGGCTGACCCTGGTGATGGTGGCGATCAACTCCCTGGCCATGCTGTTTCTCTACGCGCCCCTGGGGCGCTGGCTGCTGGCGGCCAACAGCCTGACGGTGCCCTGGGAAACGATTGTGCTGTCGGTGCTCGTCTATGTCGGTCTACCGCTGCTGGCGGGCACCCTCTCGCGCAGCTGGATTTTGCGCCATAGGGGCAAAGCCTGGTTTGAGCAGGTGTTTCTCAAAGCGCTCAGCCCGGTGGCCGTGATTGCCCTGCTGACCACCCTGGTGCTGCTGTTTGCGTTTAAGGGCGACTTAATTGTGCGCAACCCGCTGCACATCGTGCTGATTGCCGTGCCGCTGTTCCTACAGACCAACTTCATATTTTGTAATTAGTCACCGCAACAAAGCTGACCTACTGGGAATGGGGCAAAAGTTTGTAGCATAAGGGGCATGACGATACAGCCACGTCCAGAGCCAAACCTGCCGGAGATCGACCCTGAAGAGCAAGGGG
>NZ_JBNXVS010000097.1:0-6004 GCF_050565655.1 Nodosilinea sp. AN01ver1
GTATCGAGATCCACCGATGGGGTAGTCATGACCTGCCGAAGTTCATGCGATTCAGGTGCCGAGGTTCATGCGATTCACCTGCCGAAGTTGGCGCGATTCAGGTGCCGAAGTTCGTGCGATTTTGCAGCAGGCGAGGGTGGCAGACTTCGGGGATGCGCAGGCGCTTCAGCAGGTCTGCGGTGATGGGCTCAGGCAGTGGGGTTTTAGGGGTCTCTTGGGGCGCAAAGATTTTTTCCCAGTTGGGCTGCCGGGGTTGGGAACCGTCAGTTAAGTCGGGGTCGAGCCCGCCCAGAAATTCTGCGTCGATATCGTCGCTGTAAGTGTCGTCGTCGCGCTTTCGAAGGGCCAACAGACTGACGTAGGGATGCTCGAAGGTGTAGAAGATGCGATAGCGCCCAGCCCTTAGGCGGTGGAGCTTACCCCCCATATATTTGAGCTGCTTTTTGACTTTGGCGTCGGGGGTTGGGTCTTGCAGCAGCAGGTTGATTTTTTCGAGTACCTGGTGGCTTTCTTTGGGGGGTAGCCCCATCCATTCGGTCATGAAGGAGGGCTTTTGGGTGATGAGCCAGGTATCTGCCATGGAATCTGAGAGCCGTGTTAGTGGGAAGCCTCAAATAGGCCTCGGTTGCCATTGTGCTTAAGGTTCCCAGGGGTGGAGCAGAATTCTTGCTTATCTTTATCTGGCCTTTAACTGAGGGTTCAGAGCGATCGCTCACGTAAACGAGACGCCATCGGATCGGGAAAGACCCATCATCTCGGCGTAGTCCTCAGAGGTAATGATGGTTGAATCGTAGTCGTCATCATCGAGGTCGTAGTCGTTGTCATCCTCATCTTCATAGACTGCAACAGCATTGCGGATGAAGCGAGCACACAACCACTGCGCCACTTTGTCAAAATTCCGGTCGGCGTCCAAAAACAGCACGCCTACCACGGCTTCGAACATTTCGCCCCAGGTGCCAGGTTCTGCTTCGGGAGGCTTACGGTTCTTGCGATTCCAGGAGGAGCTAACGTCAGGCAGGCCTAGCTCAATGGCAAAATCAGTGAGGGAAGGGCGATCAGCGATCGCCTGTCGGTAGTCATCTAATTCTTCCCGCTCAAATTCTCGACCAGTGCCATATAGGTAGTCGGCCAGGATAGTGTCAATTAACGCATCACCCATGAAAGCCAGGGTGCGATATTTGCGTTTGATACGGTCTTGTTCTGCCCTGGAGAGAGCCATTTCATTGAGGGTGCAGGGGTCGGTGAGGGCGATTTCAAGCAGGTCGTCACTGTGGAAACCGGGAAAGGCGATCGCACGCTTAGCCGCTTCAAGTTTGATAGACAGATTGCTCATAATCAATTACCGATAAATACGTATTTGTGGGATGACGATATATCGATCTTCTAAGATTTCATCGGAGTCCTCTGCGGTCGTGACATGGCGGTAGATGTAGCGAACGGTTACTTCCCCAGGCTGAAAGTGGAATTTGCCGGGTTCTAGCCCTTTCCATCTCAGGGATTCATTACACTTTCTAGAGAATGTCCCAATCTCGACCTGCTTCTCATTGAAGCTTGACCATCCATTTCCCCAAGAGTTGGGCCGTAAATAGAGCGGATCCCCTTCCCGCATGGTTTTAATGACCTCTTGGTTACGTTGGGTCGCCCGATCGCCCAAATTAACATCACTGGGATTGAAATCAAAGTAGTTAATCCGTTTAGGCAACTCAACTGCATCTAAAAGCTCAGTGATGGGCTCAATTTGAGTTTCTTGTAAGAACTGGGTAGATTTGGCACCGCACAAAACTAGCTCTTCCTTGGCGCGGGTTGTGGCGACATAAAACAGTCGCCTTTCATCCTCAAGTTGATGCTTAGCCTCAGAAAACTTGGCAGTCAGCAAGATCACCTTTGAGAATTCCAGGCCCTTTGCCCCATGGCAACTGGTAACCAAAATGGCATCTTCATCAGTGAGGGAGTTGTTGGGGCTTTCGCTGAATTCATAGATGGATGTGGCAATTTCCTCGGTAGTAATGGACGTTGCCAGATCTGCGGAGCCAAACCCGCGCTCTTTGTCTAGGTCATCGCCAATCTTCAGCAGGATTTTTACTGTAGGTTCTGTAGATCTGTGACCCGCTGTCTCAAAGAAAGTTTGAAATTTTTGTCGTACCGATTCGGTAGAGCTGAGTTCTAGGTCGGGATTTTGCTCTAGTTTCTTTAAGACCTCGCGGGTAATTAAATGGCGGGTCAGCTTAACGTCGCGCCCCTTTAGGGCATAGGTTGGAATGTCTGCTAATCGTTCTAACAGAGCTCTGATTTCGCTGAGTTGCTCCCATTCCTTAGCCAAGATGGCAATGTCGTTGGGGCATGTGCCCTGGTCTAACCACTGGCGCACCTGCTTCGTGACCCAAATGGCTTGGGCCGTGGGTGTGCTAAATAGCTGTGCCAACACTGGCTTGCCCGTTTGCCCGATTCTGGCTTGGTCAATACAGACTTGCTCTTCTGGAGTCCGCTTACAGCGATAGCGGTTGTTTTGAATCACTCGATTGCCAACGGCAATGATGGATTCTGTCGAGCGGTAGTTCTCGGTCAGCAAAAATTGCTGAGCCCGATATTCTGCCTCGAACTGGAGGATGAATTTGGCATCGGCTCCGCGAAAGCCGTAAATATTTTGGTCGTCGTCGCCAATTACGCAGAGGTTGATTTGTACCGACTGGTTTTGATCTTCTTTGTCGTCTAATCCTGAAATCAAGCGAATCAGGCGATACTCTTGCTCGGTTACATCCTGGTACTCATCTACAAAAATGTGCTCGGTGTTGCCCAACAGCCGAATCCGGCGAAGCTGGATGTCATCATTGTCTTCCTCTCGGCTCTCCAGTAGGTCGCAGGCATCCTTTAGGAGGCTGTCGAACCGTTTTTCGGCGTCCTGGCGTTTGTGGGTAGGGGTCGTCGTCTCTTCAAGGGTGCGACCTAGGAGGGCTAGGGCTAGGCCGTGGAAGGTGTAGACCCGCAGCCGAGAGGCTAGGTTGCCGATTAAATCTTGCAATCGCAGGCGCAGTTCTCGCACAGCATTGCGGTTATAGGCCAGCACCACGATGCGATCGGGAGCCACTCGCTTAACCTTAATTAGGTAGGCAATGCGATGAACGATGGTGCGAGTCTTACCCGACCCAGGGCCAGCAATGACCGAAATTGCAGCAGCGTCTGCTTCTACAATCGCCTTTTGGGAAGCATTGAGCGGCCCCATAATGGCCTCGTAATCGGCCTGGGTGACTGGGCGCTGACTCAGACCAGGGTAGGCCGCCGTGAAGTCTTCGCCGGTGAGGGTAAAGTAGTCGTCTATGAGCTGCTGACGCTCTTGGTCATTCTCTGCCAGCTCGCCATACTTCGCCATCACGTGAGTCTTGCGGGCCTGTTCTTTGTAGTGCTCTTCTAGGGTTGGGTAACGGCTGTAGATAGTTTTGAGGTTAGCCCCTTTGAAGACCCTCACCTTTAAAGCCTGGTGGAATAGGGTAAGCCCATCCGTCAACCGCACAATTTCTCGCTCATGGAGCCAGATCAGCGTACGCCGGAGCTGCTGGGCTTCTATTTCTGTCGGGATGGGGCGCTCGCACACCGTCTCCAACAGTGCCTCAAAATCGCACTGTACTACCAATCGAGCCCCGGTTTTGGTTTCTAGGGTGTTGTCAATTTCGGCATACAGGGCGTCTAGCAGCTTGGTGCAGAACCCTTGATGGCGAGGCAGCCAGTCGATCACTTGGGACAGGGGGCCAGAGTCTGCATGGGTAGCGCCGATCTGGATCAGCCCCCCGCTGAGTCGTTTTAGTCTGACCCAACCCAGAGCTTGCCATCCTTCTAGCAATTGGGACAGTTTAGAGTCCCTCAACTTTTGGCTGCGATCGGCATCTAGAAAGGTGGCTAGTTTACGGGGGTTGACCACATGGCTGGGTTTGTCACCTACCTTATCGGCTAAATAGCTCAGGAGCTGTTCTTCTAGGGTGCAATAACGCCCATAGGTGAGTTTGGCATCGCCTTTTACAGCTTTAGTCACCAACAGCGTTAGCGGTAGCTGAGAAGTACAAACCCCAGCCCGTTGCAGTTCTCGAATGCGATCGGGCAACTCCAGCACTGGAATGCCAGACTCATCGCTGAGTCGCTCTAACGATATTCGCTCGCCTTCTTGCTGGTGCTGCTGTTGCACTAAATACATGCTGTAGATTAGCCGCTCGAAGGACTTAATTTCGCCCTGTTTAAGTCCTTTTTGGCGGCTATAGGTTAGAAACGTCTGCCAAGACTGAGATGGGGTAGATTGCTTCAGATGAAACTGCACCACCGTAGAGAGATTTTCGGCCCGCTCGATTAACCCAAAGTCTTCTAGGTGGTGCAGGGCTACCCGCATCTTGGTTTCTCGCTGGTCGTCGTCGGTGGCAAAGCGATCATCCAGGTCGCTGGTTTGATAGATCTCGTCGGTGGTGGCCCAGAACCAGTCTTCGGTGATAGGGCCAGAGCGGGAACGAGTGCGATCGCGCACCCCCCGCAGTGCTGTAAAGATATTTCTCAAGTCAGTGCTGGAGAGATGATTCAGACTCTTCAAAAAGAAAAGCATCTCTAAATCTTGCGGGTCAAACAGCAGCACGCAGTCGGCGGGGTCACCATCTCGACCGGCTCTGCCCGCTTCTTGGATGTAGCCTTCCAGGCTGCCGCTAGGGGTGTTGTGAACGACAGCTCGTACATCTTTGCGGTTAATGCCCATACCAAAGGCACAGGTGGCCGTTACCACGTTTAGATCGCCATTCTTAAAGGCAGTGAGCAGTTCGCTCTTTTTCTCTTTGGGCACTTTGCCGTGGTAGTGCTGGGCCTGAATATCGTGTCGTTGAAGCATGGTGGCCAAACGCTCGGCATCGCGGCGCAGGGCGGTGTAGACCAAGGCGCAGCCCCCCTGATCGAGCGCTCGCTGCACAGCCTCCACAATTAGCGAGTCTTTATTGCCGTTAACCGGGAGCACTTGGTAGTTAAGGTTGTCGCGATGAATGCCCGCTGCAATTTGGCGGTGAACGGTGAGTGACTGCTGCTGAAAAAGCTGGCAGATATCGTCGCGCACCTGGGCGGTAGCGGTGGCCGTGAGCAGGGCCAGAGCGGGTAGGGGGCGGCCTAGGGCAGTATAGAGATCGTGAATGAACTTGGGAATGTAGCGGTAGTCGGGACGGAAGTCTTGCCCCCACTGGCTGACACAGTGGGCTTCATCAATCACCCACAGAGCAGGCGGACGCTCTCGTAAAAGGTTACGGATGCTGATGGAACGGAGCTGTTCGGGGCTGATGTAGAGTAGCCCTTTTTGGCCATTGCGCAGAGCTTCTAGCCGCTCGGCCCGCACCGCTGCCGGTAGGTTGCCGTTGATGAAGGTGGCGAAGTCAAGCCCTTGAGATTCTAGATCTACCACCTGGTCTTCCATCAAGGCCTGGAGGGGTGAAATGCAGACCGTTAGCCCCCACTGGCGACGGTAATACATCAGGGCAGGCAGCTGATAGCACAGGGATTTGCCGCCCCCAGTGGGCATCAGAATCAGCGGGTTTTTTCTGGCGATAATGGCCTGAACGGCTTCTTCTTGAACCTCTCGAAAGCTTGGAATGTCAAAGGCTTCTAGGAACGGCTGATAGGTAAACCCCGCTGGCGTAACTGGGAATAGCTGATTGAGGGTGTCTTGAAACTGAGGCAGATGATTCAGCCATGCCGAGGGAGCTTGCTTGGATTGGTGCTGGTGGCGCTCAAAATTCCAGACCAGCAGGGCCGCGACAATGAAACGACGGTCGAAGTCGGCCTCGCGCAGCAGAATGCCCCAGATGTAGTCAAAAGCGTCAGAAGAGAGGTCTGTAAGAACAGCAGGGGGAAGATCTCCAAAGGCCGGAGTTATGTTGATTTCTGGTGTATGGAGGGAAAAGAAGGAAGGGCGTATCCTGCTGGATGAAACAAGGTAACCAGCGAAGGAATACACCATGAATGACGACAATCTTATTGCATTGCCCCCGAGCGA
>NZ_JBNXVS010000098.1:0-5989 GCF_050565655.1 Nodosilinea sp. AN01ver1
CAGTGGGCTTTAGAACGTCCTGTTCTGCCTGCTGGCGGTAGCGGTAGGCCTCATTGTTGAGCACCGACCGACCGACATCGGCCAACACCAAACGGCTGTCTTCGTAGTTGCCCGAGAGTCGGTCTTGGGCCGCAGCCAGCACGTTCTCGTAGTTAGGGGCGGGTTGTTCATTTTGATATGTGCCCTCGTCCCCGGTGCGGCCTGACTGAGCAAAGGCGAAGGCAATGCCGGAGAGGGCAGCCACTGCAATGCCACCGGCAGCCCAGTAACGGCGGTTTTGCCACCAGGGAACCGGGGCCAGATAGATGTTTTGGATAGGCGATGCACCGCCAACGACCTCGCGACGGTATTCGAGGGGGACGGCAGGGGGAGTGAATTTAGCTTCCATGGCGTTATGACCAGAGTTACGGCGTTAACAGGATGAAAACGGCGGTTAACAGGGCTAAACCCCCTAACCACCAGCAGCGGTATCGGGCTCGGTGGGCTTTCCCAAAGCTTTCAGCGTTCCAAGGGCATCGGCTAGGGATTTGGTTTCGTCTGTCTGGGCAGCATCAATCTGGCTAGTCTGCAAGCGGTAGAGGCGCTGCTCTAGGGCTAGCTCCTGGGCCTTAGCGGCGATCTTGCTTTGGGCTTGTTTAGTGGCTTGTAGGCGTTGCTCACGGGCGGCGATGTCATTGGCAAGTGCCCCTTGAATCAGATCGGCAGTCTGCAAAAACTGCTCGGCTACGGCTAAGGGGTCATCAATCACCAGCGCTTCAGAGTCGCGAAACTGGGCTAGGTCTACGGTCATGCCCTGGTAATTGGGCAAGTCGATGCTGGTGCAGTGGTTGCCAGCGTGGATTGTTAGGCTCCCGACAGTAGGTTCGGGAGGGGCCGTAGGGGGGCAGAACTGCGCGATCGCAGCCTCTACAGCAGCTGGGCTAAGTCCATTGCTGGTGCTGTAGCCGTTGTCGTTGAGCCAGCGGCGCACGCTGGTTTTGGGCAGGTTGCCGTTCTCTTTACAGAACGAATGAAGGCTGACAGATTCGGTCATAGCTAAAAGTCCTTTAGTCCGTTACAGGTACGGGTTTGGCGCGGCATAGCACGGCAAACAGTGAGCCAACTAGGCCCCGCCCTGTACCTATGCCGTTTCGCGTCTTGACCAAAAGATAACATAAAGATGACTAATATGTTACTATTCAGTCATCTTGCCTCTTGCCAGTTACTAATCAGTCAGTAGCCCTTAATATTGGAGCCATGAAGTGACGACCAAAATAGTGGCAAAGCGTTTTTACATTTCGCTGCCCGATGGGCTTGCAGAATATCTAGAGGATTGGGCCGCAAAGGAAGGCAATAAGCCGACCACGTTGGCGGCCTTCCTGGTGGAGCGTGCCATTAGAGACAAGATGGATTCTGAGCAGGGAGGTAAGGTATGACCCAGAGCAGCGATCGCCTAGACCGTGTAGAAGCCCTGCTGGCCACCGTGGCGGAGAGCCAGGCCCGCACTCAGATTATTGTTGAGCAGAATGCCGCTGGCCTGCGCGAAACCCGTGCGATCGCCGACAGCAACGCCCGTGCTATTGAGGCATGGTCGTCCCGCATTGAGGACGGAATAGCTGAGGCTGAAGAGGTCAGTAGCTCCATGTCCGCCAACACTAACCGGCGCATGGAAGATGCCATTACCGACACCGTGAGCATGATTGCCAACCTGGGGCGGCAGCAACAGGAAGCCGATCAGCGGTTTGAAGTGTTTTTAGCTGAAGCCAGGGCCGACCGCCAGCGCTCTGAACAACTCAACGCAGAGCATAGCCAGCGCTTTGAGACTTTCCTGCAAGATGCCAGGGCAGACCGCCAGCGCTTTGACGAGGCGCTGGCTAGGGCAGATCGCGATCGCGCCCTCAACGAAAGCGAGCACCGGGCCTTTCGCGAGACATTCCAGACCATGCTGGCAGAGATTGCTCGGTTGTGGCAACGGGTGGCCGGATGACCACCGCAGACAAAGCCAAACGCGCCATGGTGGCGATCGGCCCATTAAATGCAGAGGGGTATCAAATGCCCAATGGTGAGTATCGAATGAGCCTGTCGGGTGCAGCTGATGCGGTTGGCTTAGCTCCTAGAAACGCTTTCGATTTTTTGCGATCAAAGGCAGCCAAACGCTTGCTAGGAGAGGGATTTACGGATTCGATTGCTGAAATCGAGGTGGAATCCAACCCAGAGCAAGTCAGGGGCCAAACCCGGATTCAGGCCATCCCTTTGGCCGTGGTCAGTAAGTACTGGCTGTGGCAAGCCTACCGGGGGAATAAGCAAGCTTTTACCTTAGTGGATGCCTTGCTTGAGGAATCCCTAGAAAGGCGTTTTGATACAGCTTTTGAGGTAGAACGCTCCGAGTCTGAACGTAATGCCTTGCTCACCCAACGGCTCCAGCGAACCGAGGCCGACCTAGCCGTCCTGGGCGAAGTCTACGCAGAACCCGATGCACTGCGTGAACAGGTGGCCCGGCTAGAACAGCAGCTCCGCGACGCTGGTCTAGAGCCCTGGCAACTACCGCAGACCGAGCGGTAACCACAGTCTTTTGTTGCACGTTAGGAGGCCGATACCAACCCCAAAACCCTGATGAAACCCAATATCTAGAGTCTGCTTGCCCGACATAGACACCTGTACTATGATCCGGCAATGATTGACGCCCCGCTGGGCTGACCACCTGGCGATCGCGTGAATCAGTATTAAGCGTCCTGACCAGACCCTTAATACGCAAAAAGAACCGGCAGCAAATGCCACCGGCTCTTTAAAAAGCGAAAGCCCGAGAGGACCAGTTCCCGAGCCGCGCGCAAATTCATTGTGTGGCTATGGTAACACCGGATCTCTCTCGGGGCAATACCCATTGCTCTTTTTTAGGAGAGAGAGACCCCCATGACCGCATCACTAGGATGGGGCGAGGAGTCGCGTAAGGCTCCTCGTTCCGAACCCCTCCCCGCTGACCCCACGGGCCAGCGGCTGTGTGAAATTTTTGGCCACTACCCCTGGAACTTCATCCGCGCCGACCTGCCGGATGACGCCACCACCAAAGCTGCCTGGACGACCGTTACTACCTACCCGCTGCGGCCCCGCGTCCTCTGGAACCAGTGGCAAGATGCCAACCAGTTAATCGGTGTCCGCTTTACCCACGACACCCGCTACGCCCTGCTCGACCTCGACGCTGGTGGCGACTACTGCACCGCCGAAGGCGTCGCCCAGATCCGCGCTGCCCTGGAAACCATCGGCATTACCCGCACCCTGCTGCTGCGCTCCAGCTGGAGCGGTGGCCTGCACCTGTATATTCCCTTTGCCGAGCTGGTCAATACCTTTAACCTGGCCGTCACCCTCAAGGAATGTCTCCAGGCCCAGGGGTTTCGACTCCAGGCTGGTCAGCTCGAAATCTTTCCCAACGTCAAAGCCTACGGCGTTCAAACCTTCATCGAATACATGGGCCACCGCCTGCCCCTCCAGCCCGGCAGCGGCTCCTGCCTGCTCGACGATGCCCTTAACCCCATCGGCAGCAGCCTAGCCCGCTTCTTCTGGCTCTGGGATGGCGCAGCTGGCCACCAGGACATGGACACCCTGCGCCATGCCATGAGAATTGGCCGCGACAACCACCGCAAGCGACCCAAACGCCGCAGCCACCCCGTCGAGAGCTGGCGACACGACCTGGATACTGAAATCACCGAAGGCTGGACAGACTACGGCCAAACCAACCACCTGCTCAAGACCATCGCCTGCTACGGCCATGTCTTCGAGAGCATCCAGGGTCAGGCGCTGATCGACTACACCCTGCACATCGCCCTCACCTGCCCCGGCTACGAGCAGTACTGCCGCCACCAGCACGACATTGAGCGCAAGGTGACCGCCTGGGTCAGAGCTGTAGAAGGCTACTACTGGCCCCTGGGCACCACCCCCAGCCGCGACACCAGCCAACCGGAGAACACCCTGGTGCCCTTCAACCAGCAGCAGGCCGAAGACGCCCGGCACCGCATCTGTATGGCCTACACCGAGCTAGAGCAGGCCGGAGAGCTGCCTGAGCAGATTACCGCACGAGCCAAGGCGATCGCCCAAGCGGCCAAAGTCAGCCAGCAGACCCTCTACAAGCACCTCAGCCTGTGGCACCCCCAGCACCAAAAGGGTGTAATTGCCCAGCTAGCAAGCCTTCTAGCCCCTGAAGAGGTGAATTCTGAAACCATGCCAGGATCGCTAGAACCCTTTGAAATCAAGGAATTACACCCCTCGGAGAGATATATGAAGGGTTGGGCGCTTTGCGCCGGTGATTTGGGGTCGGATCAAAGCTCTTTTTCTCCGGAAAGGGGGGTGCGGGGGGATGAGCCTGCTTTTCCACAGGAGACAGAGCCTGTGGCCTACGACCCAGACCTGCACGAACAGATTCAACACCAGATCCGCAGCCTGGGATGGTCTGGAGAGGTGATCCGCCAGTTCATTGCCGACCGATTCGAGGGCAAGCGTTGGGCCGCGCTAACGGAGGATGAGCGCTTGCGCCTGCTCTATCATCTGCGTGTGCTTGATTGTCTCGATACAGGAGAGCCTGCTGATATGGAATACCCCTAACGTCCTTTTGTTAGAGAGTGATGCGAATTGAGGGGATTGAATGCCTACAACTTCCTGTTAGCAATGCTTTCAGGATGATTCGAATTGAGGCGAAAGATGGCATTGGCTATCTGTTGCTGAAGTTGGGGTATGGCACCGATTCGTGTAAAAATGGGCCACATCTCCTGAAAGCCTTATAAACAGAAAGTTTCAGAGGCTAAGAACAGCCTATTCCAGAGCATCTTGAGGACACTTTGTTGAGATCGGAACGTCATAGTGGATCGCCTGCGGCTGTCGTTCGAGATCCAGGTGATAGAGGCCAAAACGATTCACCTGCTGCGTGAGATAGGGGCTCAGCTCAGCAATAGCCTCTGGTTCAAACTCATAGCCTTGCTGGTTGAGGTCATGGAGAATGCGCGTCAGTTCAAAGACGTTGTAGAAGATCAGCGTGTTGGCCACCAGGTGATTGTATTTGATGCGTTTGCGTTGCTCATCGCGGCTATTGGTGGCTAAGGTACCGTCATCCCCAAAGGCAAGCCATTGCACGAACCCATTGAACGCCTCACTCTTGTTAGTTGCCGCCTGAATGGTGGAGCGCAAGTCAGCGTCATTGATGTACTGCAGTAAAAACCCGGTGCGAACAGCACAGCCCAATTCGTAGAACGCTTGATAGAGCTTGTTTTTGCGGCTATTGGTGCCAAGCTTTCGCAGAATCGTAGATGCATTGATTTGCCTACACTTGATGGAGACGGCCACGCGCAGCATGTCCGGCAAGTGGGTTTCAATCAGATCCCAGTTGATGGTGTCGGAGAACAGCCCATCAATGTGCTGATAGCGCACTGCTCGGGTCGGACGGTAGAACTTCAGAGCCTTCCAGTTTCGAATGCGGGGCATCAAAGTAATGCCTAAGAGGTAAGCCAGGGCAAAGACGGTCGCACTTTGGGCCTGGGTATCCCCATGAATGGTGTCAGGTTGAATATCAGACTCATTGTTCAGGAGTCCATCCAAAATAAACACGGCTTCCCAGACCCCGCAGGGAATGAAGTGGCTGAACAGGGCGATGTAGGTGTCTGAGACGTGATAGTAGCCAATGCCGCCGTAGCCGCCATAGCGAATATGATATTCCGCCAGCAGGTTGTTCTCGTAAATATCCCACTTGGTTCCATCCACAGAAGCCCGGCGACCGGTACCCCAGAATTTGGGCAGGGCAAAGCGGTTATAGGCATTGATGATGGCACTGATGGCGGTGTGCAGCGTCTCTTCGGTAATGTGCCGCTGGTTCACCCAGGCCAGCTGTTTGCGGTCAAAGGTTCTGAGGGCGCGGGCGGTCTGACTGGGACCAATGTTGCAGCCATAGCAAAAAGTGGTGGCCAGATAGCGCCCCACCGGGCTATCCAGCTTGGCATCATGGCCGGAGATGGGACCAAAGTGGCGGGTC
>NZ_JBNXVS010000099.1:0-5349 GCF_050565655.1 Nodosilinea sp. AN01ver1
TAGGGACCTGGCATCGAGCTATTTTGACAAGGGGCAACCCCCTCACTATCTTCGCCGCAGCTGCGTTTCACGTCTGAGTTCGGGATGGGTCAGAGTGGGTCCACAGCGCCAAAGACACCAGGAAAGCTTTAATTGTTGTTGGAGTTCCTTGAAGAACTGAATCGAGAGAAGCGCTGCGGCTGCACACACAGCCATTGTTAGTTGACGTTGAGTTAGGAGATGATGAGGTCAAGCCCTCGGTCTGTTAGTACGCCTCGACTACATCCATTGCTGGACTTCCATCTAGCGCCTATCAACGGGTGGTCTACCCGTGACCTTACTGGCTTATGCCATGGGAACACTCATCTTGAGGTGGGCTTCCCACTTAGATGCTTTCAGCGGTTATCCACTCCGCACTTGGCTACCCTGCGTTTACCGTTGGCACGATAACAGGTACACCAGCGGTGCGTTCTTCCCGGTCCTCTCGTACTAAGGAAGACTCCTCTCAATGTTCCTACGCCTGCACCGGATATGGACCGAACTGTCTCACGACGTTCTGAACCCAGCTCACGTACCGCTTTAATGGGCGAACAGCCCAACCCTTGGGACCGACTACAGCCCCAGGTTGCGATGAGCCGACATCGAGGTGCCAAACCTCCCCGTCGATGTGAACTCTTGGGGGAGATCAGCCTGTTATCCCTAGAGTAACTTTTATCCGTTGAGCGACGGCCCTTCCACGCGGAACCGTCGGATCACTAAGGCCTACTTTCGTACCTGCTCGACTTGTCAGTCTCGCAGTCAAGCTCCCTTATGCCTTTACACTCGTTGGCTGATTTCCAACCAGCCTGAGGGAACCTTTGCGCGCCTCCGTTACCATTTAGGAGGCGACCGCCCCAGTCAAACTGCCCACCTGATACTGTCCGCTGCCCGGATAACGGGTCAACGTTAGAATTCTAGCCTTGATAGAGTGGTATCTCACCAGTGACTCCACAACCCCCACAAGGGCTGCTTCATAGTCTCCCACCTATCCTGCGCAATCAAAGCCCGAACCCAATACCAAGCTACAGTAAAGCTTCATAGGGTCTTTCTGTCCGGGTGCAGGTAGTCCGTATCTTCACAGACATTCCTATTTCGCCGAGCCTCTCTCCGAGACAGCTCCCAGATCGTTACGCCTTTCGTGCGGGTCGGAACTTACCCGACAAGGAATTTCGCTACCTTAGGACCGTTATAGTTACGGCCGCCGTTCACCGGGGCTTCAGTCGCTAGCTTCAGCTCCGAAGAGCCTGACCAACTTCCTTAACCTTCCGGCACTGGGCAGGCGTCAGCCCCCATACATCGTCTTGCGACTTAGCGGAGACCTGTGTTTTTGGTAAACAGTCGCCTGGGACTCTTCACTGCGACCACCTCTCGGTGGCACCCCTTCTCCCGAAGTTACGGGGCCATTTTGCCGAGTTCCTTAGAGAGAGTTATCTCGCGCCCCTGGGTATACTCTACCTTCCCACCTGTGTCGGTTTAGGGTACGGGCCAATTTGAATTAACGTGGTTCGGGCTTTTCTTGGAAGCCTGACATCAGACACTTCCCCGTCGTAACGGGTCGTACTCGCTTCTCAGCTCAAGACGTTTTCGCCGTCTCTCATCACCTCGATAGCTTAAACCGGTAACCATCATCCGGCTGTCTTAGCCTTCTCCGTCCCCCGCCACAATCCAAATCAGGTACGGAAATATTAATCCGTTGTCCATCGACTACGCCTTTCGGCCTCGCCTTAGGTCCCGACTAACCCTCCGCGGACGAGCCTTCCGGAGGAACCCTTGGGATTTCGGGGTGTAGGATTCTCACCTACATTTTCGCTACTTAAGCCGACATTCTCACTTCTGTACAATCCACGCCTGCTCTCGCTAACGCTTCAACTCGTACAGAACGCTCCTCTACCACTTGTACAAGTACAAGTCCACAGCTTCGGTGTAATGCTTAGTCCCGTTCATTTTCGGCGCAGGATCGCTTGACCAGTGAGCTATTACGCACTCTTTTAAGGATGGCTGCTTCTAGGCAAACCTCCTGGTTGTCTCTGCAATCCCACCTCCTTTCCCACTTAGCATTAACTTGGGGACCTTAGCTGGTGGTCTGGGCTGTTTCCCTTTCGACGATGAAGCTTATCCCCCACCGTCTGACTGGCAGTGTGTGCTACGGGTATTCTGAGTTTGACTCGATTTGGTACCGCTCTCGCAGCCCGCACCGAATCAGTGCTTTACCCCCCGTATATAATCACTACCGCTGTGCCTCAACACATTTCGAGGAGAACCAGCTAGCTCCGGGTTCGATTGGCATTTCACCCCTAACCACAGCTCATCCGCTGGCTTTTCAACGCCAGTCGGTTCGGACCTCCACTTGGTATCACCCAAGCTTCATCCTGGCCATGGTTAGATCACCCGGGTTCGGGTCTATAAAATCTGACTATCGCCCTATTCAGACTCGCTTTCGCTTTGGCTTCAGCATTTCCGCTTTAACCTGCCAGACCCTATAAGTCGCCGGCTCATTCTTCAACAGGCACGCTATCACACGTTTAATCGTGCTCTAACTGCTTGTAGGCTCACGGTTTCATGTTCTATTTCACTCCCCTCCCGGGGTTCTTTTCACCTTTCCCTCGCGGTACTGGTTCACTATCGGTCACGCAGGAGTATTTAGCCTTACGAGGTGGTCCTCGCGGATTCACACGGGATTTCTCGTGCCCCGTGCTACTCGGGATTCAGCTAGTATCGTTAAGTTTTCGACTACAGGACTTTCACCTTCTCTGGTGCATCATTCCAATGCTTCGTCTAACCGCTCGAGTCCATATCGCTGTCCCACAACCCCAGTGGTAAAAACCACTGGTTTAGGCTCTTCCCAGTTCGCTCGCCGCTACTACGGGAATCGAGTTTTCTTTCTCTTCCTACAGCTACTAAGATGTTTCAGTTCGCTGCGTTCGCTCGCGCCACCCTATGGATTCAGGTGGCCGTACTAAGGGTTGCCCCATTCGGAAATCTTCGGATCAAGGCTTGCTTCCAGCTCCCCGAAGCGTATCGTCGGTAACCACGTCCTTCTTCGCCTCTGCGTGCCTAGGTATCCACCGTGAGCCCGTTGTAGCTTGACCTTCTCTCGATTAGTTAATCAAAACTAATCAAGTTCACTCTTCTCTCAACGAACTTTGAATGTTCTGTGTGTACTACCTTACACTTCTCTCGTATTCAGTTTTCAAGGTTCTTTGCTAGGCTCTCACCCAGCAGACTATGCCTTGGCTATCACCAAAACACACCGTGCTGAATTCAATCCCATGCTTTCGTGGTGGAGGTTAGCGGACTCGAACCGCTGACATCCTGCTTGCAAAGCAGGCGCTCTACCAGCTGAGCTAAACCCCCACGCAGTGGGCCATCCTGGACTCGAACCAGGGACCTCACCCTTATCAGGGGTGCGCTCTAACCACCTGAGCTAATAGCCCGGGTTTTGTTCCTCTACCCTTCTCTATCAAGAGCAAAAGGTGAGAAATAAACCTCAACCATAGTCTAGAAACTTTACTCAAAGCCCTGACCGACCTAGAGTGACCACTCAATACTCCTAATTCAGTGTGGTTCGGAGTTATCAAGGGTAGGTCTCCCTAAAAGGAGGTGATCCAGCCACACCTTCCGGTACGGCTACCTTGTTACGACTTCACCCCAGTCATCAGCCCTGCCTTCGGCGCCCTCCTCCGCGAACGGTTAGAGTAACGACTTCGGGCGTGGCCAACTCCCATGGTGTGACGGGCGGTGTGTACAAGGCCCGGGAACGTATTCACCGCAGTATGCTGACCTGCGATTACTAGCGATTCCGCCTTCATGCAGGCGAGTTGCAGCCTGCAATCTGAACTGAGCCACAGTTTATGGGATTTGCTTGCACTCGCGCGCTCGCTGCCCTCTGTCTGTAGCATTGTAGGACGTGTGTAGCCCAAGACGTAAGGGGCATGATGACTTGACGTCGTCCCCACCTTCCTCCGAGTTGTCCCCGGCAGTCTCTTTAGAGTGCCCAACTTAATGATGGCAACTAAAAACGAGGGTTGCGCTCGTTGCGGGACTTAACCCAACATCTCACGACACGAGCTGACGACAGCCATGCACCACCTGTGTTCGCGCTCCCGAAGGCACTCCCTCATCTCTGAAGGATTCGCGACATGTCAAGCCTTGGTAAGGTTCTTCGCGTTGCATCGAATTAAACCACATCCTCCACCGCTTGTGCGGGCCCCCGTCAATTCCTTTGAGTTTCACACTTGCGTGCGTACTCCCCAGGCGGGATACTTAACGCGTTAGCTACGGTACTGCACGGGTCGATACGTCCAACACCTAGTATCCATCGTTTACAGCTAGGACTACAGGGGTATCTAATCCCTTTCGCTCCCCTAGCTTTCGTCCCTCAGCGTCAGTTGTGGCCCAGTAGAGCGCCTTCGCCACTGGTGTTCTTCCCGATATCTACGCATTTCACCGCTACACCGGGAATTCCCTCTACCCCTACCACACTCTAGCTAACCAGTTTCCATTGCCGATCCACAGTTGAGCTGTGACCTTTGACAACAGACTTAATTAGCCGCCTGCGGACGCTTTACGCCCAATAATTCCGGATAACGCTTGCCTCCTCCGTCTTACCGCGGCTGCTGGCACGGAGTTAGCCGAGGCTTATTCCTCTGGTACCGTCAGGTCTTCTTCCCAGAGAAAAGAGGTTTACAACCCTAAGGCCTTCCTCCCTCACGCGGCGTTGCTCCGTCAGGCTTTCGCCCATTGCGGAAAATTCCCCACTGCTGCCTCCCGTAGGAGTCTGGGCCGTGTCTCAGTCCCAGTGTGGCTGATCATCCTCTTAGACCAGCTACTGATCGTCGCCTTGGTAAGCCTTTACCCTACCAACTAGCTAATCAGACGCGAGTTCATCCTCAGGCGATATAACTTTTCACCTCTCGGCATATGGGGCATTAGCAGTCGTTTCCAACTGTTGTTCCCCTCCTAAGGGCAGATCCTCACGCGTTACTCACCCGTCCGCCACTAACCCCGAAGGGTCCGTTCGACTTGCATGTGTTAAGCACGCCGCCAGCGTTCATCCTGAGCCAGGATCAAACTCTCCATGTTAGTTATCTAGCTCAAAAAAGCTAATAACAGTTGGCCATTCGTGAAAAATGACCCGAAAAGCATGTCCCGGATACCTCAGTATCCGTTCTGTCTTTATCTTGCTTGACTTAACAACAACACGAATGCTATCGTTAAACCAATTTAATCCTTGACAGGAACCTTGGCTTTGTTTCTAGACTATGTAGTTGTCGAGGTTCGCTGCTAACCCTCGGTGAGCGACGCATTTGAGCCGCTTTTCTCAGGCGCTTT
>NZ_JBNXVS010000009.1:0-168298 GCF_050565655.1 Nodosilinea sp. AN01ver1
TCGCTCGTAACTTCGCGCTCAATCTCTACCGCTCCAACGCCTTCTCCAATATGGCTCAGGCTGAACGATTCTGTAAATTCGGCCTAGATACACTCAAGACCGTTTTTAGAATGAAATAGCCCTGGATGAAATCCTAACTATTTCACTTCCTCTACTGTAAAAAATTAACAGTTATTTATATGTCTAATTCTGCATCAAGCATCCGATCCGACGGCCAGTTCCCCTTATAATCCGCATTATCCGTCATGCTTTCAGAACGATACTAGTTCTCAGAGATGTTGCACTGAATTCACCTTGACCAACCCTGATTGAGCTGGACAAACACCGTTTGCCCCTACGCAAACCATCTATTTTGAATCGGGGCTATGCGATTCAAGTTTGATATTAATCACTATCTTTGACGGTTGAGTCCAATGATTAATGGCATTATCTTTCAACTCTAAAGGCTGTCTTGTCGAGTAAGCCGCCTGAAATAACTGAGTCGCTGCTGCGGTCTCTCAACTTTAGGCGATCGCAGCAAGGCTCGGTTTTCTGCCTTTAGCTTCAGGTCAACAGGCGAGTTACCGCCGCATTATATTCTTGGTAAGACTTGACGCCGGTTAGAGTCTCTAACCGCTCACCATTTTTAAAGAACATTACCGCTGGAATGCCCTTCAGCTCAAACCGCTTGGTGATCTGCCGATTGGTGTCAAAGTCGATTTTTCTAATCATGACCGAATCGCCATAGGCCTCAGCCAGTTTATCGATCGCAGGCGTCACCTGCTTACAAGAACCACACCAAGACGCCATACAATCGACCACCAGCAAAGGCTCACTGGCCAACAGCGCATCGAGTTCAGCCTCATCGCGAATTAGTTTGGCGGCACCCGTGTCTTCTTCACCTAACTGGGTTAAGGCGCTAGCTACTTCCGCAGACGATAGGTTGGCGTTGATAGTGGCAAGCTGCAATCGCTGCTGATAGTAGTCAATCAGCGGCTCTAACGACTGCTGAAAGCTCTCTAACCGCTCTCGAAGAGCCGAAATTGGCGGCTTTTCGCTGCTTTCGTTCAGCAGGCGAATGATCAAAAACTCAGGCGTTGCTTTGAGATAGGCCACCGTCGCCGGGGGCTGCCCCACTGCTGCCCACCAGTCATCAAATGCTTGGGCCTGGGTCAGCGATCGCGGAAACCCCTCCAAAACCCAGCCTTTGAGCATGGTATCGGGTTGCTCAAACCGCTTACGAATCAGCTTCATGGCCAGTGCATCGGGTACTAGTTCGCCCGCATCTGCGTAGGGGCGGGCCTCGACGCCGATCGCAGTCTCTGCGGCGATCGCCCCATGCACCAGTTCCCCCATAGAGACATGGGGAACCTGCCAGCGTTCGGCGAGGGCCGCCGCCTGGGTTTTCACCCCCACCCCCGGCAGCCCCAAAAGGATCAGTTGCTTAGGTTTCATAAAATGGCAATACCCTACTCCCACTGTTCAACTCTAGACTCATCATCTAGGGGAAAGAGCCAAAGCCTGAGTTTTTTAAACTCATTTAACGCCAGCTGAATGTAAGGCAGGCAAGGAAATGAAGCAGCCCACAACTAATCAATAGTTTTAGTTTTTTACTAAACGTTCTACGGTAGCCGTCGAGCGTTAAGTTTCTAGTCGTCATTACGTTTCTTTTTGCCTTTCCCTTTAGACGGCTCCTCGTCTTTGTCTTCATCAATGACTGAGAGGGTTGCAGCAGAGTCTACCTGTTGAGACGAGTCGGGCATTGGAGATATTTGAGCTGGAGAAACTGGAGCATTTGCATCTGAGCTAGCTGGGGCTACAGGTGGGGGCTGCAAGGAACGCTGAACTACGATTGGAATAGCAGTAGTGCCAGCCAAAGCAACACTACCGACTAGCCCTTTGATCAGCAGTGCCTTAAAGCCGTCCTTTTCGGGAGCAGAGCCAGAGTTACTCATAAATTTAGGAAGTATTTACTTAAAGAGTTCTTTAGAACAATGCGTTTTTCAGGCAGAAGCCCTGTGCTGCTCGCTAAGTTGACTGCCCCGAGTCATGTTTAGTTCCATCTGCTCGGCTCGTTAAAGACACTCTATTCAGATGCCTGACCGTCGCGTCGCCCCAGTTCGTATACACCACAGCCTATAGCAGAAATCACCCCCAAACTGACGGCCCAGCTGCCCCCTAGCGACAGAGTAAGGCCGTAGTGAACTAAGCCCCCCACCGCTAAAAACGGCACCACGCTTACCAGCGATGCCGCTGGTGAGTCTGTTCCTAGCCAGCCCTCCAGGGCTGAAATCAGGCGATCGCTCAGGGGCGAAAACCCCCAGTAGAGTGCGATCGCCCAGAGGGCCGTGCCGGCAATGGTAGCGGTGTCGAAGGTGACGGGCAGAGGCAACAAAGCAATTACCAAACTAACGCCAGCAGATGAACAGGCCGCGCAGCTAGCCCAAGGCGTTTCTAAAGCTGATCGCGATCGGGACGATAGTCGCGCGGTGGCGGGCCGGGGTCGAGACGGTAGCGATCGTTGTACTCGCTGCGGCTCTTGGGGGGGCGACGACGGCGGACGCGATCGTCGGCAGGGCGAGGGTTACTGTCGTAATAGGGCGGGCCGTCAGGGCCATCGGGGCGATCGCTGAGGGGCCTATTGAGGGGGCGATCGTTCACTGGAGGCCGATCGATCGGCCCGTCATTGGGGCGCATGGGCCGACCGTCGCCATAGACATCGGCGTTGTAGGGAGGACGACCACCCGGTTCGCCGCGCCCCTCCAGCATGGGTCGGGGACGGTTGTAGGGGTCAGCGGGGCCGTAGTCGCGGCGATCGAGCTCGGCCCGCAGGTTGGTGCGGTTGTCGGGGGCGTAGGGCTGAGGACGGCCACCGCCACGGCTAGGTGGGCGGTAGCCGCCGCCGTAATCACCGCCATCAGCAGGGCCAGAGCGCAGGGTCACGGGGGTTCTGGAGTTGATGTTTTGAATCATCAGCGATACCAGCATTCCCGCCAGCAGCATCTGCTGAAAGGAGGAGATGACATCCATACCCAGATTGGCGAGCAGAAACACCCCTGACAGCAGGAACAGAATGGCATAAACTTTGTCGGAATCGCGCTCATAGCCGGGTTTTAGCCGATCTAAAAAGAACAGGGCTACAGCGCTGATCACCATAAAGATGCCCAGCAGCAGGGGGACGGGGGTACCAAAATTCACGGCAAATTCCTCTTAGGCGATCGCCTCTGCCAACCGAACACGTTAATTCTAGCTGACTTGATGAAAAAATCGGGAACGCCCGCAGGGTTCCCGATCGCAAAACCAGTAAGTTGTGCCCCCAGACCTATATCGGAGGGGCAGCCTTTACCTGCTGCGCTGAATCTTATCGCGCTGGCTCACAAAAAACAGGAAAGCGCTAGCCGGTACAACAATAATTACGGCCCCAGCCAGCAGGCTCAGCAGGAAGTTGGTTAAAGACGGTGTCATATGCCCTTGTCCTGATAATGATTTAGACAAATTGTTACCAATCATTATTGATCAAGTTATGCCCCCTGCCCATAGCCCGTGAGGGGCGATCGCAATAAATTTGCCCCAATCGACCGAGCATGGTGGTGCTAGGCGCATTCCACGGGCAAGAATAAGCTGAGTAAAGCTTTAGAATTGTACATATAGCTATCGCCAGGCCGGTCAGAACATTCCGGTACCTTAGAGCGATGGCTACACGCCAGTTCACCGCTCTATTTTTTTCTGTTGGCGAGTTGAGCACGTCTTAAGCGAACTGGCCATTGGGATACATTACATCGGCGAATTTTTGGAGGGTTTACTGTGGCTGCTACACAAGTGCTATCGATTGGCGTGGGCCTGCTGCTGGGGCTGATGACCCTGCTGTTTATTTTTCGCATTGTGCTCACCTGGTATCCCCAGGCTGACCTCTCTAAGCTGCCCTTTGCCCTGGTGGCCTGGCCAACCGAACCGTTTCTCGCCCCCATGCGCAAGCTAGTGCCCCCCATTGGCGGCGTCGACATTGCCCCCGTCATCTGGGTCGGCATCGTTACCCTGCTGCGCGAGATTCTGGTGGGGCAGCAGGGGCTGCTGCGAATGATTGGGTAGATGGGTGGATGGATAGATGGTTAGTCCCGTAGGGTGGGCTAGGCCTCAGACCAGCTCTGGCTAAACTCTCCAGCCTCTGGCATGGCCGTAACCCACCACAGCATTGACCGCAAGCACTCCAACCCAGAGGTTGAGAGGGGGCACTCCTCACAGAATGATCTTGTTTGATCGGCTAAGCTACGGCAGCACTCAGGTTAAGCCGTTCATCGCCAGGGGCTGGGACACCTAACGCATCCTACAGGTGTCCTAGCTTGGTCTACTTGATCGCCATCATCTCGACGACGAAGTTGGTGTAGACATCGCCGCTGAGGAAATTGGCGTTTTCGAGCACCTTTTGATGAAAACCGATGGTGGTCGGCAGCCCGGTGATGGCGCATTCTCGCAGGGCGCGGCGCATGCGCTGGATAGCGGTAGGCCGGTCTGGTCCCCACACAATGAGTTTGCCCACCAGCGAGTCGTAGTAGGGGGGAATTTCGTAGTCGGTGTAGACGTGGGAATCCATGCGGACGCCCATGCCGCCGGGGGCCAGATAGCCGCTAATGCGACCGGGGTTGGGGCGAAAGTTGTGGTCGGGGTCTTCGGCGTTGATGCGGCACTCGATCGCATGGCCGCGAATTTGAATATCTGACTGGGTGAAGGGCAACCTTTCGCCCTGGGCAATAGTGAGCTGGGCGGCAATCAGGTCAATGCCCGTAATCATTTCGGTGACGGGGTGCTCAACCTGAATGCGGGTGTTCATCTCCATAAAGTAGAAGTTGCCCTGGCTGTCGACTAAAAACTCAACGGTGCCCGCCCCCACATAGTTGATCGATTGAGCGGCGAGGACGGCGGCAGCCCCCATTTTTTCCCGCTGTTCTGGGGTCAGGCGAGGGCTGGGCGCTTCTTCGAGCAGCTTTTGGTGCCGCCGCTGAATTGAGCAGTCGCGCTCGCCCAGATGCACAACGTTGCCGTGGCTGTCGGCCAAGATCTGAAACTCGATGTGGCGGGGGCGATCGATAAATTTTTCCATGTAGACGCCAGCGTTGCCAAAGGCGGCCTGGGCCTCACCCTGGGCAGCCATAAAGGCTTTGACCAGGTCAACCTCACTGTTGACCAAGCGCATGCCGCGCCCGCCGCCCCCGGCGGTGGCTTTGATCATCACCGGGTAGCCAATTTCGCTGGCCACTTTATAGGCTTCGGTTTCGTCGGTGAGCAGGCCGCCGCTGCCGGGCACAGTGGGCACGCCCACCTTCTGCATGGTCTCTTTGGCGGTCGACTTGTCGCCCATTTTGCGAATCGAGTCGGGGGAAGGGCCAACGAAAACAATCTGGTGGTCGGCGCAGATTTCAGCAAAGCGGGCATTTTCGGCCAAAAATCCGTAGCCGGGGTGAATGGCGCTGGCGTTGCGGGTCAGGGCGGCAGCAATGATATTGGGAATGTTGAGGTAGCTTTTTTGGCTAGGGGCTTCGCCAATACAGACGGCCTCATCGGCCAGCTGCACATGCAGGGCGTGGCGATCGACCGTGGAGTGAACTGCAACGGTGGCTATGCCCATTTCTTCACAGGTCCGGAGAATGCGTAGCGCAATTTCTCCCCGGTTGGCAATCAAAATCTTGGAAAAGCGCATGTACGTAGGGCAAATAGCAAGAGACCATTGAGTTTTGGCGTTAGCAGCCTAGCTAAGCAATCCCAGCCCACTACTGCAACCCACCATAATCAGCATCATACGATGACGACGGTCGCTGATTCTATCATGGTGGCGGCCCGACGCTGGGGCGACAAATTTTGCTGAGAATGTGCGCTTACAAGCGTGCCGTTATGGTTTACTCTTATATATCTGAGCGATCGCTTGGGCGACAGTTTCCCTCAGTACGCCCGCTAAGTACAGCTCAGAAATCACCAGCGGATGTGGTGGAATTGGTAGACACGCACGCTTGAGGGGCGTGTGGCTCACGCTGTGCGAGTTCGAGTCTCGCCATCCGCATTTTAAAGTTGAGCTGCACCTGATTAGGGCTGAGTCAGATTCACCCATAACAGGTGCCCTAAAAATAACCGAGGGCTGAGCGGAGTCGTTTGTCCTTTGGACAGGCTACGCCAACGTGAAACGTCTCCCGCAGGGAGAAAGCCCGTTCCCTGAGCGGAGTCGAAGGGAACGGTGGGGTGTTTTCATTGTTTGGGGTGCCGCGCTAGCGGTATGGCCGTTTTTCTACAGAGCGGAAACTCTCATTTTTGCTCCTTAAAGAATTAGCGTGGCTTACCCCACTTTTTGCTCGACCCCGAACCCGACCAGCACCAGGGTATCCATCGCCTCTCCCTCAGCGGGGCGCTGGTAGTTGAGAATGCGGCGAATGCGCAGGTTGGGGTTGATCAGCAGAATGGAGTCGACCGAAACGACCTTGGTGTAGGGGGTGGTCATGAGCAGCTCGCGGTTGCTCTGGTCGTAGGTGAAGCTCGAAACAATAGGGCGATCTTCTTCGTAGGCGCGATCGCGCAGGTAGTCGCCGCTGAGCACAGGTCCTTCCTGCTGCTTGGGCACAAACAGCGCCCGCAGCTCCTGGGTGACTTCTTCGCCTTTGTCGGAGACGGTGCGAAAGGCAAGCTGGAAGCCGGGCAGCTGGTCAATGTTTTCGACGGGGTCGTAGCCGTTGTCGGCTAGCACCTTGCGCCGCAGTTCGGGAGTGATGGCCTCGACGCGAAAATCGGTGTGCGATCGCTCGATCTCCTGGTGCGTGAGGTAGTGGTAGGTGCGCTCGATTGACCACTGACCCATGCAGCAGTCGAAAAAGTAGGTGATGTCGGCCAAATCCATCGTGTTAGCCCCAGGGATGCTCGCTAATTTATACGGTACCAGGGTTGCGGGTGGGCTAACCAAGACCTCAGGCTGATATTCAGCGATCGCACGCCATAAGTATTAATGCTTACAGAATCTATTGCCAGACCGCGTAGGATAAGCGGCAGCCTGAGCCCGCCGTTGATCTAAATGACCCCGACGAGTGATTGCCGAACCCATCTTCTCCTCCTATGATGTAGAGACCCGAGGTTAAGAAAATTAACAAATCCATTTTTTGGATTGACTTCCATTACCTTACGCCCCTTGTCTGGATGAGTGACTATGCCTTTCTCCGCTGATACCGCCCGTATTTTGGCTGAGCCTCTGGTGCAGGCTTTCTTTAGAGACACTGCCGGAGACTGGCGATCGGAGCGCCGCTACTACACGCTCAAAAGTGGCGAAACTCAGGAAGTGGTCAGCCAGATCGCGATCGCATTCCTGGAGGCTGGCGCACCCCAGCTGATCAAACTGGCCCAAATGCACCAGTTAGACCCTGCCAAACCCCTGATCTGCGGCACCACCGTCACCTGGGAGAGCGACTACGTGGGCACCGGCAAAAAGCCGGTGAAGGGCAGCACTATTTTTGGGGTGCGGGGTACGACCCTGTACCGCGATCGCGGCTTTGCCACCTCCAAGCCCGTCACCGCCCAGTACCACTTCAACGACAACCGCACCCTGGTGCTCAAAACCCAGTACAACGACTCCAGCTTTGAGGAGGAGATTCGGCTGATCGGCCAGCGCTATCGCACCCGCCAGACCGTCATCTCCCGCGCCGGAGAAGAGATCATGATTGGTCAGTATTTAGAGACTCGGGTTTAGCACCATGGGAGGAACCGCTTCCTTCTTTGCCTAGCGCAATGCTTCGACCACGGTGGGGCTGACCAGACCCCAGTGAGGGTTGCCCTCCCCTGTGGTCAGGCTGACCCAGCCCAGGCCCTCGGTGGTACCGGCCCAAATCTTGTTGCCAGTATTGGGTGACAGCGCCAAAATTTCTCCCGAGGGCAGCGAGGGCACCTGCCCCAGCAGTTCACCGCTGTCGGGCTTGAGCTTAAACAGGCCGCTGGTGGTGCCCACCCAGACATTGCCCGCCCGGTCAAACTCAACGGACTGCACGCTGCGGCCTCGCATAGTACCGACCGATCGCACCAGTTCGGCCCGCACCGGATCTACCACCAGCAGGCTGCTGGCGGTACCAACCCAGAGGTTGCCGCGCGGCCCCAGGGTGAGCGACTGCACCGCGCCCCCCGGCAGATCATCCACTTCGCGAATGGGGAAGGCGCTGGCGGTATTAACCTGCACCAGTCCGTCGAGGGTGCCGACCCAGAGGTTGTTGTTGCCGTCGAGGGCCAGGGCGTTGGCGCTGACGCCGGGCAGATCCTGCACGGTGGTCATCAGCAGGCCGCGATCGGGGCTGATCATCACCAGGCCGCGATCGGTACCGGCCCAGAGAAAGCCACGGCTGTCTATCAGCAACGACAGCACCCGGTTTGAGGGCAGCGTAAAGTTTTGGGCTGTAATCACATTGGTGCGGGGGTCCACCCGCACCAGGCCATCGTAGGTGCCCACCCATATGCGCCCGACCCGATCTTGGGCCAGGGCTTCGAGAGTGCGGCTCGGCATTCTGACCCGCTGCAGTATCCGCCCTGTCTCAGGGTTGATGCGAGCAAGCCCCGCCCAAGAACCCACCCACAGGTCGCCGGTAAAATCGGGCTGCAGGGCGGTAATGCGGTAGTCGTTGGCAATGGGGGCCTGGGCCAGGGTGGTGGGGGCTACGGGGAGAGCAGCCGGGTGCAGGGTGAAAGGTAAAGGGTAACTCCCAGAAGACAGGGTCAACGACGATAGAACCAGCAGGCTTAACATATTCTCTCCCCACAGTTTGCGGTGGCGTGCAGCAGCCCCGAATGGATTGCCCCCAAACGCTTTAGGCGCTTTCGAGCATCTCAAGCGTTACAGTATATCGACAATTGCTGGGGTTGGAGTCTCTGAGCCAATTTTGTTAAGCAGCATCCCTGGGGGCCAATTGGCGGCCTGCTTCAAGGAACTTGAGAAACCCACACCTTGGTTCACTTTCATTCATAACTTTGAGTTATGAATGTATACAGATCTTCCAAAATTAAACTTATCCGATCGCTGATAGTATGCTAACCATAAGGTAATGAAGGATACCTAAAGCGCTTGCAGAACAGATGTTTTGGAGTTGCTTAGGTATTTTCTATCGGCTCAAATTGGCGTGGACTGACCGGAGCTTAGGCTGAGCATGGGCTTTCTTAACTAAGGAAGCTCGTTTGTTTGCGGCTGGGCTGTAGGGGTTCGCTTGAGGGATTTCTTAGATTCACGAGGAAAGGGAGACATGTCTTACTCTCAGACAACGACTCAATCAAAAGCTGGATACAGCGCCGGGGTTAAGGACTACAAACTGACCTATTACACTCCGGACTACACACCTAAAGATACGGACATCCTGGCGGCGTTCCGGATGACTCCCCAGCCCGGCGTGCCTCCTGAAGAGTGCGCTGCTGCTGTGGCCGCAGAATCGTCTACCGGTACCTGGACCACGGTGTGGACTGACCTGCTGACCGACATGGACCGGTACAAGGGTCGCTGCTATGACATCGAGCCCGTACCTGGTGAAGACAACCAGTACATCTGCTACGTGGCCTACCCCCTCGACCTGTTTGAGGAAGGCTCTGTTACCAACCTGCTGACCTCCCTGGTGGGTAACGTGTTTGGTTTCAAAGCCCTGCGCGCCCTGCGTCTCGAAGACCTGCGCATTCCCGTGGCCTACCTGAAGACCTTCCAGGGGCCTCCCCACGGCATTCAGGTTGAGCGCGATCGCCTCAACAAGTACGGTCGTCCCCTGCTAGGCTGCACCATTAAGCCCAAGCTGGGTCTGTCGGCGAAGAACTACGGCCGCGCCGTGTACGAGTGCCTGCGCGGTGGTCTCGACTTCACCAAAGACGACGAGAACATTAACTCCCAGCCCTTCCAGCGCTGGCGCGATCGCTTCCTGTTTGTAGCCGACGCCATCCACAAGTCCCAGGCTGAAACCGGTGAGATCAAGGGTCACTACCTGAACGTCACCGCCGCCACCTGCGAAGAGATGATCAAGCGGGCCGAGTACGCCAAAGAACTCGGCATGCCCATCATCATGCATGACTTCTTGACCGGGGGCTTTACCGCCAACACCTCGCTGGCTCACTGGTGCCGCGACAACGGCGTGCTGCTGCACATCCACCGCGCCATGCACGCTGTCATTGACCGCCAGAAGAACCACGGTATCCACTTCCGCGTGCTGGCCAAGTGTCTGCGCATGTCCGGTGGTGACCACATCCACACCGGTACCGTTGTGGGCAAGCTAGAGGGCGATCGCGCTGGCACCCTGGGTTTTGTTGACCTGCTGCGCGAAAACTACATCGAGCAAGACAAGTCTCGCGGTATCTACTTCACCCAAGACTGGGCTTCCATGGGCGGCGTCATGGCTGTGGCCTCCGGTGGTATCCACGTGTGGCACATGCCCGCGCTGGTCGAAATCTTCGGCGACGACTCTGTGCTGCAGTTTGGTGGTGGTACTCTGGGTCACCCCTGGGGTAACGCACCCGGTGCTACCGCTAACCGCGTGGCCCTCGAAGCCTGTGTTCAGGCCCGTAACGAAGGCCGCGACCTGGCCCGCGAAGGCGGCGATATCATCCGCGAAGCCTGCAAGTGGTCGCCCGAACTGGCTGCCGCCTGCGAACTGTGGAAAGAAATCAAGTTCGAGTTTGACACCGTTGACACCATCTAAATCAACGGCTCGGTACTCCGGTACCCGCCTGAGAGCGGCTTAGGGCGTGCTGGTAGCTCAGCGACGGGCAGGTTCTCAAAATCGCTTGAGAATGCTGCTTAAGTTACCGAATCTTCACACCATTCGGGCTTAGATCAGAGCTACCAACCGCCCCTGGTGGGGTCTGCGTCAATCGTTCGAGAGACACCGATGGACCTTAAGCAAACGGCTAAAGACACCGCCAAGGTGCTCACTAGCTACCTGACCTTTCAGGCCGTGAAAACGGTGCTGAACCAGCTCAAGGAAACCAACCCCGCCCGCGCCTATTGGCTGAATGCGTTTTCAACCAAAGAAGCGCTTCAGGATGGCGAAGCCTACCTGAGCGCCCTGCTAGACGAAAGCGCAGACCTGGCAATTCGAGTGATGACCGTGCGGCAGCACATTGCAGAGGGTATCTGCGAGTTTTTGCCCGAAATGGTGGTCACCAGCATTCAGCAGGCCAATATGGAACACCGCCGCCAGCATTTAGAGCGCATTACTCAGCTGGGAGATGCCGAACACGCCGTAGAGTCAGATCTTGTTGATGACCCTGGTGTTCCGCAAGAGTCTACGGCTGACGCTGACCCCTCCCCTGAGTAGGGCATTGCTCAACTCTGTTTTGGCTCATTCATTTAGTTCACGGCATCAGCCGATCGCACCCTAGTTAACCTAACGAGGACCTATGAAAACTCTGCCTAAAGAGCGTCGTTTTGAAACGATGTCCTACCTGCCCCCGCTCACCGATGCCCAGATCGAGCGGCAGATTGCCTACATCCTCAAGCAGGGCTATTTCCCCGCTGTGGAATTCAACGAAGCCTCGAACCCCGAGGAGTACTACTGGACCATGTGGAAGCTGCCCCTGTTCAACGCTACCTCTACCCAGGAAGTGCTGAGCGAAGTGCAGGCCTGCCGCTCTGAGTACTCCAACTGCTACATTCGCGTGGTGGGGTTTGACAACGTCAAGCAGTGCCAAATCGCTAGCTTCATCGTGCACAAGCCCGGCGCTAGCAGCAGCGGCTACCGCTACTAAGGTCTTACCTGTAAGAGGTTAGACAACGAGACAAAGGGCGGCGAGGATATCCTCGCCGCCCTTTGTGTTTTGAACGTTTTGGCAAGTTGAGTTAGGCCTTTAGACCGGCTAGCACCATAGCGATCGCTGATTCGGTAAATCGCTCAATCGCCTCTGGGGTAAACCACTCGTAGTCAGGTTGTACGTTGCGCATATTGGCCTGGGCGTTGTGGTAGAAGGTGCAGATACCCATAATGTGAATCACGGCCAGAAAAGGATCTACTGGGCGAAATACGCCTTCTTTCATGCCTCGTTCTACGACTGCAATAACGCGGGTGATGGGATTGATCCAGCCGGTCAGTTTGAAATGTTTGCCCTGGTTCTGCATCGCTTCATGGAGCAGAACCTGACCGTAGTGGGGATGGCTGACTTCGTGGGCAATCGCCACCTTGATCACGGTTTTCAGCGCTTCCTCGGGCGGCATGGTCTCCAGCTCTAGATCGCCAAAGGCATTGGTAAAGTCTTCGGCGGGGCGCTGGATGACCGCTTTGTAGAGTTCTTCTTTGCTGCCGAAGTGGTAGTAGATCATGGCTTTGGTGACGCCAGTTTTGGCCGCGATCGCCTCGGTTTTAGCTCCGCTAAAGCCAAACTTGGCAAATTCTTCCTCCGCCGCATCTAAAATTTCAGCCTTGGTGGCTTCAGCATCGCGGGTCTGCCGGGGCGAGGTTCGAGCAACTTTCGAGGCCAAGGGCTATCCAGGGATTACACCAATCTACCTTCCCAGCATACAGCGCCAAACTAGGGCACAACCACAGCTTTGGCAGCAAGCATACCAGAAAATTCGATTAACTAACAAGTTGGTTAGTTGTTGACACAGTCAAAACAGGGCGCTAAGCTAACTAACAAGTTGGTCAGTTATCCCTGGCTAACCTAGCTAGTCAGTGTACGGCTCAAGCGCGGCTTCTTCTGATTCAGGAAAGGCTAGTGGCTGTAATGCGCTGACGGCTATTCTTGCTGTTTTTTGTGATTTAAATACTATGACGACTACCTTGCAGCGGCGCGATCGCGCCAGTCTGTGGGAGCAGTTTTGCAACTGGGTCGTCAGCACCGAAAACCGACTCTACGTGGGTTGGTTTGGCGTGCTGATGCTGCCTACCTTGCTGGCTGCCACCACCTGTTTTGTCATTGCCTTTATTGCCGCTCCCCCGGTGGATATCGACGGCATTCGGGAGCCTGTGGCGGGCTCGCTAATGTACGGCAACAACATCATTTCTGGTGCTGTGGTGCCGTCGTCGAATGCGATCGGCCTACATTTTTACCCGATTTGGGAGGCAGCCTCTCTCGACGAGTGGCTGTACAACGGCGGCCCCTACCAGCTGGTGATTTTTCACTTTTTAATTGGGGTGTTTTGCTACATGGGCCGTGAGTGGGAACTGAGCTACCGCCTGGGTATGCGCCCCTGGATCTGTGTGGCCTACTCTGCTCCGGTGGCCGCCGCGACCGCCGTGTTTTTGGTCTATCCCATCGGTCAGGGCTCTTTCTCTGACGGCATGCCCCTGGGTATTTCGGGCACCTTCAACTTCATGCTGGTGTTTCAGGCGGAGCACAATATTTTGATGCACCCCTTCCACATGCTGGGGGTTGCTGGGGTCTTTGGTGGAGCGCTGATCTCGGCCATGCACGGCTCGCTGGTGACCTCTACCCTGGTGCGGGAAACTACCGAAAACGAGTCGCAAAACTACGGCTACCGCTTTGGCCAGGAAGAGGAAACCTACAACATTGTGGCCGCCCACGGCTACTTTGGCCGATTGGTGGGGCGCACCAATGAGATTCTGCTGGGTGTGAATGCTAACAGCCGCAGCCTGCACTTCTTCATGGCCGCCTGGCCGGTGGTGGGCATCTGGTTTACGGCCCTGGGCATTAGCACCATGGCGTTTAACCTCAACGGGTTCAACTTTAACCAGTCGATTCTCGATGCTCAGGGTCGGGTGATTGGCACCTGGGCCGATGTGATCAACCGGGCTAACTTAGGTATGGAGGTGATGCACGAGCGCAACGCCCACAATTTTCCGCTCGATCTGGCGGCAGAGGGTGAGGCGACTCCAGTGGCGCTAGTTGCCCCTGATTTGGTTAGCTAAAGCGTTTGTCCTTGGTATTTAACAGCGAAGCTGCTGCGAGCGATCGCAGCGGCTTTTTATTGATGAGATTCTGTAACTATTGCCCTGCTGCAAAAATCTGATCGGTTGTTAGCCGCAAATTGAGAAATCCTGGTGAGATGATGGCATCTCCCTGGCGAAAAAGCCGGGTTTCGTAAACGCCATCTACCCAGCGACAAATGGTGATGGTGGGTTGTTTAGGGTTGCCAATGTAGCGACGACCGCCCAAGCCTAAGTAGTCCACAATTTAGAGGATGGGGTGCGATCGCAAAATGTTAGAGCAGCTTCTCTTCAGCGATCGCCTTGCCGTTAGCCTGATTCTACCGTCCGGTCAGTCTAGCCGGGATTGCAGGTGGCCAGCAGCTGCTGGTCTAGCGCCGAGAGCGTGGCGATCGCATGCATGCCCTCTAGCTGGGCTGGTGCGCCGCCGCCGCTGGTGCTGGCCACGGTGGCATTTCCCACCAGGGCGACCGAGTAGGGCGATTCGCTCTGGTCGTAGGCGTCGGTGATCACCAGGTCGAGAGCACCCTCTGCCACGGTGCCGCGCACGCAGTCGAAGGAAGAAGAGGGCTGGTATAGCGCACCGCTCAAGCGGCCTTCCCTGGCTTCAAACACGAAGTAAACCGCTCCAACTGTATTGGCTACGGGTGACTCGCCGTAGAGATAGGTGCCGTTGGGCAGGCCGGGGGTGCTGCCCGCTGCGCTACCCGCCATCGCCGAAAGCCCAATCACAGCGGCGGCGGCAGTAGCCAGGCGGCACAGGCTAGTCTGAATGTGATTTCCCCAGGTTAGGGTTGCGGTCTGAGTCGAGCAGAGGGGGGAAGAAGCCATAACGAGAGCGTTTCACGCGACATCAGTAATATCCCTCATTGGGCTGATGTACGTAGTGATAGCCCCCTCTGCTAGGGGTGATGTTGGTAGGGTAGGGGTGTGATCTAGATCAGTCTTACCGCCCTAACCGGAGTAGTGCCGGAGTCTGGTCAGACGGTCGTTATGGTGCTGGCTGAGGCGGGGGAACTCGCGCCAGTGGATTTTCTGGAGGTGAGGCAATAAAAAAGGAAGGAGGCTGGCTCCTTCCTTTGGTCAACAGGTTAAGGGTTTAAATCAAAGACTGGCTTAGGCCTCTTCAAGGCGAGCGTAGAAGACGCCCTGCACTTTGATGTCTACGGGTTCAGCCGTGCCCATGTCGGTGTCAGAGGGCTGCTCGGCCTCAAAGGTGCCGCCAATTTCGCCCGTGTTGCCGTCAATCTTAGACACCCGCAGGGAAATGTGGCCCTGGCCAATGTCAAAAGCTTTGGTGTTCTCTTTGACATACTCTTCGCTGTCGCCGCTGGCGGGCAGCGCTACCGCCGTATCGTAGCCGGTTGCCAGACCACGACCCTTAGGATCTAGGAAGTTAGAGGTGCGGTAGGAGGGCACTTTGTAATCGCCCTCAAAGTCGGTGGAGGTGGTCAAAGCGTTTTGACCAGGCTGCGACTGAGCCGCCAGCCCCTTGACGGTGAACAAGAAAGGCTCTTGCTGACCACCGGGAAGCTGCACGGTGATAGCTTGGAAATCCATGCCGCCGGTTTCAGAGAACAGCAGGCTGCCGTCAGGTTGCAGGGTCAAATCGCCGCGCACCTGATCTAGGCTGGAGGTGTAGCGAGTCAGCACCTTGCCAGGAATGTAGGTGGCGTCTTGGCGCTTCGAGGCCTCTCCTTTAACAAAGTAAGCGGTGGGCTCGATGCACATGCCTACCAGTTGATAGGTCTTACCGTCTTCGAGGGCAATGCTGCCCCGCGTCATTTCAGAAAGCTGTGGGCACTTGTTGGCCAGGCCCGTATTGCGGATTTGGTCGTAGGTCAGGGGCACACTACTGGTGGCACTGGGCGCTTCGCTACAGGCTGTCAGTACACTCAGGCAGATGGCCAGGAATGCAACTAAGAGGGCGCGATACCTCATGGTCTACCTCAAAAATTTAGTATGTAAAAGGCGCTGTCAAACTACTCAAATAATGCGACAGCCGTTGGCTCTGGGCTTATGGCGCTGGCCAGAATAGCCCTGGCGCGATCGCCCCTAAGGGCTGGTCTAACTCCTCTGGAGAGGCTGCGCCAATGACCATTGCGAGCGGCGGGAGTAATTTGCTCCTAAAGCCCGGCAGCAATGCTGGGCCTGCCCTCAGCCGAGTAAAGCCTCAAGTAAGCATTCTACATGGCTCTGCGCCTCTTTCCTCAGATTTAGAAACCCCTGGTCTGGACAAGGCTAAGCGGCTCGGGCTGAGGCAAAAATCCTAGACGGGGCGGGCTTTACAAAAATCTGACGTGGCTTTTGCGGCTTGACAGCTAACATTAAGCTATTTAACAGATGTTTGGCCTAGCCCCATGACCGACTACCCGTTTGGCGATCGCCCTGAAAGTCTGCCAGAAGACCTCCAAGCATTGTCGCAATCGATCGATCGGGCTGCCCTAGCTCGCCGAGGCCAAAGTCTCAACCTTTTGGCTCTGCTGCGGCTGCTAGAGCAGCAGCACCGAGATATCTGCGAGACGCTCTTTCGCGATGCCCTACCCGACAATCGCCAGCACCTCTATGCTTTACTCAGAGACATCGAAGTTAGCGGCGGCTGGCCCTACATCCAGCGTATGAAGCTCCAGGCCCTGCTGGCCAACGTTCCTGACCTGGATTTTGATACGCTTTTCCCGACCACCGTACCTACTATCGACGAAGATCGGTTTCCGGGGGAAGAAAAGTAGAGCGTTTTTTCGTCTCAAACGTTACCCTAAACGTCGATCTGTAAGGCCCCCACCCTATGGTTAGCTCCCTGTTTCTAGCCCGGCTGCCTGGTTCACTGCAGCGACTTACAAAACCACTGCTTTTGCAGGGGCTGGCCCTGATAACTGGGCTGGCGGGGTTGGGGGTGCTGCCCCTGGGTGGCACAGGCCGCGCTCTGGCCCTCAATGCCTACTGCCAGGTCACCCAGGCCGACGCTCTGGCCAAGGAGAATCTGCGCAAGGCCGCGCTCGAAGGCGATGCGGCGGCTCAGCAGCAGTACCAGACCCTGGTGCGTCAGCACACCGAAGCCATGAAGCAGTGCCGCAGCCGCACCTGGCCCCAAAAGCAGGCGGTGTGGCTGCGCCTGTATCCCTGCGATTTGCAGCCCGGCATTTTGGACGCTCTGTTCGATCGCGTCGTTAACCTGGGCTACAACGAAGTTTTTATCGAAGTTTTCTACGGCGGTCAGGTGCTGCTGCCCCAGGCCGACAACCCCACGGTGTGGCCTTCGGTAGTACAGACCCCTGGCTACGAGCGCCGCGACCTGTTTGCCGAGGCTCTAGAGAAGGGCCGTCAGCGGGGGCTGAAGGTCGATGCCTGGGTGTTTGCCCTCAACTTTGGCTATTCCTACGGGTTAAGAGCCGATCGCGAGCAGGTGCTGGCCCTCAACGGTCGCGGCCAGACCACCTACACCTATGCCAAGTCCGGGGCCTCCAGCAACCCCGACGAAGTCTTTGTCGATCCGTACAATGCCCAGGCCCAGGCCGACTATAGCCGTATGCTGGGGGCAGTGCTGCGCCGACAGCCCGACGGCATTTTGTTTGACTACGTGCGCTACCCCCGTGGCGTTGGCCCCAACTCGGTGGTCGACAGCGTCGATGATCTGTGGATCTACGGCCAGGCCTCGCGCGATGCTTTCCTGCGCCGGGCGGTCAATCAGCAGGGGCAGGAACTGATGCGCCGCTACATTAGCCGGGGCCACCTGGTCGATCGCGACATTCAAGATGTGCGCGACCTCTACCCCAGCGAGCCAGAGCCTCTGTGGCAGAGCCGCACCCCTTCATCACCCCTACAGCCCGGCCAGGCACCACCGACCCCGGCCAGTCTGCGGCCCCAGCTTCAGACTGAACTGTGGCAGCTCAGCGTCGCCCACGCCGTGCAGGGTGTGGTTGATTTCGTCAATCTGGCTGGGGAACAGGCTCGGCGCACCGGCATTCAGCCTGGAGCGGTGTTTTTCCCGGAGGGAAACCAGACCGTAGGCACTGGCGGCTACGACTCGCGCCTGCAGTACTGGGATCGATTTCCCACCTGGATGACCTGGCATCCCATGGCCTACGCTGTGTGCGGCAATACGGGCTGCATTTTAGACGGCGTGCGCCGCGTGCAGTCGATGGTGCCCAGCGGTACCTCGCCTACCATTACCCCGGCTCTGGCGGGCATTTGGGGGCAAGCGACCTACAATCGTCCGGCTCTCGAAACCCAAATGGAAGCCCTGCGGCGGGCGACTCCAGACATTACCTCGGTCAGCCACTTTGCCTACTCCTGGCAAGATCCCGAGTTTGACCGGGTGCGCAAGTTCTGCTCGCTATAGATTTGCTATTGGTTCGCTACAGCAGCGCTGGCTGGGGCAAATGGCGGAAATTCATGACCTTCTGTATTCTGGAGGTTTCTGTTTGACACTACCTGCTCTGCCCTTCACGTGCTCCAATGGACGCAACTCAGTCGCAGTCTGGCCCGGTTACGCTGGTAATTTCGGAGCTGGTTGACCCTGGCAAAGTGGCGGCCTACGAGGCCTGGACCAAGGGCATCAATCGCGACGCCAGGCAGTTTGAGGGATTTTTGGGCGTTGAGGTGATTCGCCCGCGCGACCATAACCACCCCGAGTACGTGGTGATTGTCAAGTTTGAAACCTACGAATACCTGCGCCGCTGGCTGATATCACCCACCTACCGCGCCTGGATGGAGCAGTCCTACGGGTTGATTGCGGCCCGATCGCAGCAGCAGTTGCCCAGCGGTCTAGAGCTGTGGTTTACGCTGCCCAATGCCCAAACTGAGCCGCGACAGCCGCTGCCCAGCCCGCCCTACTACAAACAGGTGGTGCTGGGAGTACTGGCAGTCTACCCGCTGATATTGCTGGCCAACGGACTGCTGGGGCCGCTGCTGGTGGGGCTGCCACCGCTGCTGGCGCTGTTGATTTCGGTAATTTTTGTCTCGGCGTTGCTGACCTACCCCGTTTTGCCGTGGCTGAGCAAAGGGCTGGGGTTTTGGCTCTACCCCAGGGCGCGGCGATCGCGCCAGTAAATCGCGCCATTGAGTCGTGCCGCCAGGTTGTCTAGACTCACGCGCTCATCTTAAGCATTTCTCAGCGGTTCAGATCTGGACGAAACAGTCTCCTCTAAGGTTTTAGAGTTTGGCAAAACACTCTCCAGGTCGATCGCTAAAAGATGCAGAATACGCCGCAGGGGAATATTGATGTGGTTCGTTCGCTCGACCAGCTCTCGGCCCAGGTTGTAGATCGCCTGCTCAATCAAATAATTGTCGAGCAGCACCTCTAGCTCCTGCTGCGTCTGCGGCAAAAAGCCATCGCGGGAGGCAGTGTCCAGGTAGGCTTTGATAAACGTGGTGCTGACCCAGCGGTACCAAAATTCGGCCCAGCGCTGCAGCTGATGCCGCTGTTCGGGCTGGCTGATGCCGCTTTCTATTTCGTCGTCCAGGGCAATGTTGACGGCGTAGTAAAACGACTGCAGCATACCCGCTACGTCTCGCAGGGGCGATCGCTTCATGCGGCGCTCGTTGAGGCTGCGGGCCGGGTCGCCTTCAAAGTCGATGATAAAGAAGTCTTTGCCCGTATAGAGCACCTGCTCCAGGTGGTAGTCGTTATGGCAGCGAATGCGCAGGGCCGTAATTTTTTGGTCTAAAACCGCCTGAGACCGCTGCAGACAGACCTCCTGCTGATTCAAAACGGCTGTGGCCAGCGATCGCGTCTCCGAGGGCAGCGTATTCAGCCGGTTTTTGAGCAGCAAAAAGACCTGCCCGGTCAGGTTGCGGCTGTACTGGTAGATCGATCGCTGGTAGAGCGAGGTAAACGGCTCGGGCGCAAAGGCCGGGTCGCTCTCGGCATCAATGGTGAGGGCGATGTGGAGTTCGGCGGTGCGCTGCCCCAGCAGCTGGATGTTGGCCAGATAGCTGTTGATCGCTTTACAGGCCGGAATTTGCGATTCTAGGGAGGGCAGCGGGCAGTAGGGCACCGGAAAAAAGACCTCAGCCGGGTCTGAGTCTGCGGGTCTGGGCTCCAGGGCCAGCGGCGACCCTGTGGGCATGGGCGCTTCGGCCACATTCGACTGATCCATAACGACGAGGTCAAAGAAGTCGCGCAGGTGATCGAGGGTGTAGTCCCAGCCGCTGCGGGTATCGGGAATATACTCCTGCAAAATGCCGATCGTGATCGGCTCGGCGGCAGGCCGATGGTAAGTCAGGGTGCCTGCGATCGAGGTGATGTTGGTAAAGCGGTGGTGGTCGTCCAAAAAGCGACGCACTTCCTGGTCGGGGTGCTGCCCTTCGTCTACTTTTTGAAACAGCTTGAGAATGAGGCGGTTTTGGGCCGCGACTCCGCTGGCTCTGGCGTAGGCGATCGAGGTGTTGTTGTGGGTGCCTTTAATCAGGGTGGGCTCAAAGGGCGGGCTGGGCTCACCGGACGCATCGCTGGGCTCGCCGCCGCTGAGTTGATCAAACAGCGCCGTGGTGGTAGAAACCAGCCTGCCGGTGGCATTTTCGTAGATCTGGTGCCGCGCAATGCCGTCGAGCAGAGTGGTTAAGAAGGCCTTGTCGGCGATCGCATCGAACAGCACCGCCACCTCATCGCTCTGGGCCAGCTTCAGGCGGGTCACCACCGCACCGGGGTTCTCGGACAGCAGGTGCAGCGCCTGGTCGCCCTCGGCCACGGCCAAAAACAGCACATAGGTCTGCGGATTGCCCTGAATGTAGTCAACGTGCAGCTCTACCATTTGGGCATAGCTGTCGCCATAGGGGCCGTAGGGAATGGTGATTGCCCCCGTGATGCGAGCCGCTTGCACCGTCCGGGTTCTGCCGCCAAACCAGCGGTGGTTGGCCAGGTAGTGGGGCAGCAGATTTTCTAGACTAGCGGCAAACCGGCGGGTTTGGGCCGACTGCAAGCGGGCAAAGGCCCCGTGCCAGTCGCCGTCGAGCGCCAGCGTGGGCAGCTCGGTCTGCGGGTCGGTGGCGGGCAGCGGTACCGCCTGGGGCTTGAGCGTAAACCAGTAGACCGCGTAGGCCCCAATGCTGAGGAAGTAGGGCAGCTCGTCGATGGGCGGAAACTCGGTGCGGCCAAAAATCTCGACCGGCATCCACCCCTTCAGGGCGACTAGATCAAGCTCCACGGTCTGCACAAAGCGCGACAGGTTGGCCACCACCAGAATTTTTTCGTCTTCGTAGGTGCGGGTAAAGGCCAGCACCTTGCGATTTTCGGGGTGCAATAGCTGAAAATCGCCGCTGCCCAGGGCGCGAAAGTGCTTGCGCATGGCGATCAGCCGCTTGGTGGCGTTGAGCAGCGAGGTGGGGTTGGCCCGCTGGGCTTCCACATTCACCGTGGCGTAGTGGTACTCGGCTTCGACAATCAGCGGCAAAAACAGCCGCTGGGGGCTGGCGTTGCTAAACCCGGCGTTGCGGTCGTAGTTCCACTGCATGGGGGTGCGCACGCCGTTGCGATCGCCCACGTAGACGTTGTCGCCCATGCCAATTTCGTCGCCGTAGTAGAGCACCGGGGTGCCGGGCAGCGACAGCAGCAGGCTGTTGAGCAGCTCGATCTGGCGGCGATCGTTGCCCAGCAGCGGCGCTAGCCTGCGCCGAATGCCCAAATTCACCCGCATTTCAGGGTCCTGGGCGTAGACGCGATACATAAAGTCGCGGTCTTCGTCGGTGACCATTTCCAGCGTCAGCTCGTCGTGGTTGCGCAAAAACAGGCCCCACTGGCAGTTGTCAGGAATGGCGGGGGTTTGCTGGAGAATGTCTGCGATCGGAAAGCTGTCTTCCATCCGCAGGGCCATAAACAGGCGCGGCATCAGCGGAAAGTGAAAATTCATGTGGCACTCGTCGCCGTCGCCAAAGTAGGCGGCGGCATCTTCGGGCCACTGGTTGGCCTCGGCCAGCAGCATGCGGTTAGGAAACTTTTCGTCGATGTGCTGGCGCAGCCGCTTCAAAAAGGCGTGGGTTTCGGGCAGGTTCTCGCAGTTGGTGCCCTCGCGCTCGTACAGGTAGGGCACCGCATCCATGCGCAGCCCGTCTACCCCCATCGCCAGCCAAAAGTCCATCACGTCAAACACGGCCTGCTGTACGGCAGGGTTGTCGTAGTTGAGGTCGGGCTGGTGGGAGTAAAAGCGATGCCAGAAGTAGGCGTTAGCGACCGAATCCCAAGTCCAGTTGGAGGTTTCAAAATCCTGGAAGATAATTCGGGCTTCCTGGTATTTCTCGTAGGTATCGCTCCAGACGTAGAAATCGCGCTCGGGGCTGCCCTTGGGGGCTCGCCGCGCCCGCTGAAACCAGGGGTGCTGGTCGGATGTGTGGTTGACAATCAGCTCGATAATGACGCGAATGCCCCGCTGGTGGGCCGCCTGCATCAGCTCTTTGAAGTCGTCCAGGGTGCCGTAGATGGGGTTGACATTCATGTAGTCGGCAATGTCGTAGCCGTCATCGCGCAGCGGCGACGGAAAGAACGGCAGCAGCCAGATCGCCGTCACGCCCAGGTCTTGAAGATAATCCAGCTTCCCGGTCAGGCCCCGAAAGTCGCCAATGCCATCGCCGTTGCTGTCGGCGAAAGCGCGCACCGGCACTTCGTAAATAATGGCGTTCTTAAACCACAGGGGATCATTCTTCAAAGCCAACGACTTCCTTCACGCACGATATCAGCCCCTACGCTAGCGGAAATGGTGAAGCGCGTCATCGTCCTGAGGTAAGAGCGATCGCGCCTTAATCGCCGCTTACGGGCGCTTGAGCAATCCTATTTTTTGTAGCAAGCGCGAAAATCGTTCTAACTCCTCCTCAGGAAAGGGGGTTAAGGAAAATCGACAGCCATACCTTAGGGGGGATGCCTGCGGCTAGCATTCTCTTTTATGACTAATACTGCCAATTCTTTGGCGATCGCTGTTGTCAGTTCTGCGGGGCGACATTTCTAGAACCGTTTTGTTTCGTCTTGAATGTGAGTCGCCAAACTGGCTCTAAAGCTCAGCAGCAGTTCGGCAATTAACCCAACCCAGTAGCAAATTCGTATGAGTTTTCAACGTGCCAGTGGTGTTTTACTGCATCCCACCTCTTTACCGGGCCGCTTTGGCATTGGCGATTTAGGGCAGGCCGCCTATGCCTTTGTCGATTTTTTGGCCAGAAGTGGACAAACGCTGTGGCAGGTTTTGCCGCTGGGGCCGACTGGCTACGAACACTCGCCCTACATCATGAACTTCAGCACCTTTGCGGGCAACCCGCTGCTGATCGATCTAGAGCAGCTGGCCGCCGAGGGACTGCTGGAGGCCACCGAGCTCACGCCCTTGACCGATGTAGACCCTGAAAAGGTCGATTTTGACAAAGTTATTCCCCACAAAACCCACTTTCTGAAGCTGGCCCACGATCGCTTTCTGAGCAATCAGTCGTCCGATCAGCAGGCCAAACTGGAGCAATTTTGCCAGGAGCAGGCCTCGTGGCTGGACGATTTTGTGCTGTTTATGGCCCTGCTAGAGGCCAACGAGGGCAAAAGCTGGAATCACTGGGAACCTGCGATCGCCCGCCGCGAACCCGAGGCCCTACAAGCTCAGCGCGAAGCGTTAAAAGACAGCATTCAATATCACCAGTTCTTGCAGTTTAAGTTCTTTGAGCAGTGGCAAAACCTGCGCCAGTACGCCAACGACAAAAACATTAAAATCGTGGGCGACATTTCCATTTACGTGTGCCACAACAGCTCGGATGTGTGGGCCGACCCGGAAATCTTTAAGCTCAACCCCGACACCTTTGAACCCGCTTTTATCGCTGGCGTACCGCCCGATTACTTCAGTGCCACCGGGCAGCTCTGGGGCAACCCGGTCTACAACTGGGATCAGATCGAAAAAACCAGCTTTGCCTGGTGGATCAAGCGCTTTCAGGTGACGTTGCAGTACGTCGATATCGTGCGCGTTGACCATTTTCGCGGCTTTGAAGCCTACTGGCAGGTGCCCGCTGGCGAAGAAACCGCCATCAACGGCGAATGGATTGAAGCGCCCGGTGAGCGATTTTTTACCGCCTTAGAAAAAGCGCTGGGAACGCTGCCGATCATGGCCGAAGATCTGGGCATTATTACGCCCGAAGTGGAAGCTCTGCGCGATCGCTTTGACTTTCCGGGCATGCGAATTTTAATGTTTGCCTTTGGCGAAGATCCCGACAATCCTTACCTGCCGCACAACTACACGCGCAACACCGTGGTCTACCCCGGCACCCACGACAACGACACCATCATTGGCTGGTGGCAGCAGGCCAGCGACAGCGAAAAACAGTTTCTGGCCCGCTACGCTGGCTACGCCTCGCCCGAATCGATTGAGGCGATCAACTGGTTATTTATTCGCATGGCGCTGTCGTCGGTGGCCGATCTGGCCGTCATCGCCCTGCAAGATTTGTTAGACCTAGACGGTCGCGCCCGCATGAACGACCCCAGCCGCAACGACGGCAACTGGCGCTGGCGCTACCGCAGCTCTACCCTGCTGACCCAGGCGCTCAGCGATCGCCTGCTGGCGATGACTCAGCTCTACAGCCGCTAGTCGTTCACCGCCGCCGATTTGAGGTAACGTCTGGAAAACAATTTCCTCAGTGGCGGGCACTACCCACCCAGCCCTGTCAAGGTGGTCTAAAAAAAGATTTTGTTCCATCGAACCGCCGAAAACTCGATTTGGCATAGGGTGTGTTTCCGGCCCCAGACTTACTCTGCGTTCGTGCAAAATCCCTGCCCTGGCCGGAACGCACCGCTTACGTCAAGCGAGCCTCTCGATACCGTAAGCGGTGCGTTTCGGCTCAAAGGTTCAGTCTGGGAGGCTTCGCGCAGGTTAAGGCCGATAACGCACCCTACGCTTGGAGCAGAGCTTGGCAAAAAGCTCACCTTGACAGGGGTGGCAGTGCCCACCCTACGGCTGGCTAGGGTTAGGATGCAGATCGCTTGCTGTGCTTGGCGATCAGATCGTTGAGGTCTTGCTGCATCTGGTCTCGAACGCGGCGGTAGCAGGCCTCAACGTAGGGGCGATCGCGGGCGGCCTCGGCTCCGTAGCGCTCAAAGTAGATGGGTGCGCCAATGTGGGTCGCGATCGGTCGGGGCCAGGGAATATTGGGCACGGGGCCAAAGGCGATGCCCCAGGGCAGCCCCAAATACACCGGAAAAACCTCCGGGTCAATGCCCAAAAACCAGGGCATACCCCAGTCGTGCAGCTGCTGCATGAGGGGGTAAATATCGGCTAAGACCAGCAGCGTGTCGTGGGCACCCCAGGAGACCACCGGCACGATCGGCAGCTGGCGCTCTAGAGCAATTTTGACAAAGCCCTTGCGATCGCTCAGGTGAATGCGATCGCGCTGGCTAAAGGGGCGAAAGATATCTTGAGCACCACCGGGGTAGACCAAAAGGCTGGCCCTGCGATCGAGGGCGGCCAGGGCCACCTTTGGATGCGCCGCGATCGCCCCAGCTCGTTCTGCCAGATTGGCCAACGGCGGAGCGGCCTGCCACACCTTGGGGTGCATAAGGCCATAGACGGGGCGATCGGGGCCAAAGCGCCTGACCCAGTCGTAGATCATCATGAACATATCGGGGGCCGCCAGACCCCCATTGTGGGAGCCAACCAGCATCACCTGACCGTCAGGAATCTGCTCCCACCCCTCGGTTTGAACGTGGAAATAGTGCTCGTACAACCAGCCCCACAGCGGCTGAAAAGCTTCAACAAAGTGAGGATCGCGGCGATCTAATGACCAGCCTGGACGATGGATCGCCATAGAGCCGTAAACTTTCATCTAAAAGGCATTTTCAACCATACTCCAGAGATGTACTGGCAGCCCGAATTGATTCATGTCTGTAGGCGAAACCCTCATAAATTGAGAACCGTTCTATGCCTTTTACTAGATGCCTGGGCCGATTGCCGTAGGGTAGCGTGGGGGCGCTTGCCTAAGCTTGGCACCTCACCTCGGCATGTATGAAGATGGACTTCAGCACAATTCTGAATCAAAAGCGCGACACAATTATTGATTTGTGGATTGGTGCAGTTTTTGAAGACCAGCAAATTGAGGCCACTAACGAATTAACCTTTAACGCCGTGCGCGATAGTCTGCCTAGGGTGCTAGAGTCTCTTGCTGATATGCTGGCCCATAGCAATCCAGAAAATTATCAGGTTATTGATGAGGCCAGTTTAGAACATGGTTTAATTCGAGCCGAGCAAGGGTTTGAACCGGCAGAAATTGCGCGAGAATACCGCCTGCTGCGATCGGTGATTTTTGAGGAGTTAGAAACAGATTTGGTGCAGGCGTCCCCCAAAGATGTGCTGTGGGCAACGCGGCTGATCAATTCAGTGGTAGATGAGGCGATCGCTCGCTGCTTTGATAGCTACACCCAAAGCCGTATGGAGGAGTTAAACAAACTCAGAACTCAAATGCAGCTCACCAACCAGGAACTCACGCGCCTGGTGCGGGCTAGCCACGACAATATGTCGAAGCTGACCCACGAACTCAAAACGCCACTCACCTCAATTATTGGCTATGCCGATTTGTTTCTGCGGCAGCAGCAGCAGGCAGACCTCAACGATTCTTATGCCCATTTAGAAAGTATTGAGCGAGTTCTGCGCAGCGGGCGACTCCTGCTGCGGCTGATTAACGATACGTTGCAGCTGCAGCAGGGCGACGGACAAATTAAGTTGAAGGTGGTTACTATCATCCCGCAAGATCTCATTCAGTCGGTGATAGAAATTGTCGAACCATTGGTGCGCGATAAAGGGCTAGAGCTGAAGGTAGACTGCGATCGCGCTCCTCAAACCGTGCAGACCGACCCCCTGCGGCTGCAGCAAATTATTACTAACCTTTTGAGCAACGCCATTCGCTACACCGAAAACGGCTTTGTCTCTATCTCTGCTGCAACCCTTGATCACAACCGCTGGTCAATTGTGGTTAGCGACAGCGGCATTGGCATTGCCCAGGCTGAGCAAAAATATATTTTTGAGCCCTACTACCGCATTCACCACGGCCCTACCGCCCCCACCGATCAGGGAACGGGGCTAGGTTTGGCGATTGTTTCACAACTGGTAGAGCTAATGCAGGGTGAAATTTTTGTATCGTCCATGGTTGAGAAAGGCTCGATATTTACGGTAGTCATGCCGATTGAGCAGCACGAGCCGAAGGAGAATTAGGTCTGCAAAAAATAGGGGCGATGGCCCTCTGGGCCGGTCTTCGACCATCGCAATTTTCAACGGCAAAATTCAGCCAGCGTTTCGCAGCAGTAGGCTTGCTAGCTTACCTAGAGATGAATGCTGCCTACCCGGAACCAGCGATACCCATAGCCTTCCAGTTGAACCTCACAAGACTCGTGTTGAACCGACTTATAGGGCTGGTCTCCTAAAAGATCGATCAGTGGTGTGGCCTTGTCGCTATTGAGCTTTAGCGCCACAACGCAGGCCTCTCTCGATAAGTTGTGAATAGCAATCACGGTGCCGTCTTTCCACTGGCAGCGATGAGCAAAGACAGTTGGACAGTCAGTTTCGATGATTTCCCAACTGCCCCAGCCAAATTCAGGGCACTCTTTACGCATCCGAATGGCGCGCTCCATCCAGTTGAGCAATGAATCAGAATCGCGTCGCTGGGCAATTACGTTGAGCTGCTGATAGCCGTAGGGGCCTTCGTCAATTACCGATCGCACCAGGTCTTCAGGGTCAGCGGTGGAAAAACCGCCGTTTTTGTGATCTGACCACTGCATAGGTGTGCGCAGGGCGTCTCGGGCTTCGAGTGACAGATCATCCCCCATGCCAATTTCTTCGCCGTAGAATAAAACTGGCGTACCGGGGAGGGTCAACATTAGACTATAGGCCAGGCGAATTCGCCGTGGATCGTTGTTGAGCAGCGGAGGAAAACGACGACGAATACCGCGATCGAATACCCAAACCTGTTCCTTATCCTGATTGAATCGCTGCAAAATTTCGTTTTGTTCTTCAGCCGAAAGCTTGTCTAAGGTCAGCTCATCGTGGTTTCGCACAAAGTAGGCCCACTGTCCAATCTCGGGCGGCTGAGGCTGTATTTTTAAGCCATTGATCAGGGGAGCGGCTTCTTCTCTGGCCATCGCTAGAGTAAAGGTCTGGTTGCCCATGAAGCTAAACAAAAGCTGCATGCGATCGCCGTTGCCAAAGTACTCGGCGATCGTATCCATCGGCTCGTTAACTTCGGCTAAAACGATCGCATCGCCTCGCCGCCAGGACAAAAATTCGCGAATTTCCCTCAGGAACAGCAGCGGATCTTTGGCTTCGTCAGTGTCTTTAATGCCTTCTAACTCAATCAAAAAGGGAACGGCATCGACTCGAAAGCCGGAGACTCCCATTTGCAGCCAAAAGCCCATCACTTTATAGATCTCTTCGCGCACCTGAGGGTTGGCGACGTTTAAATCTGCCTGATGCTCATAAAAGCGATGAAAATAATAGGCCCCAGCTTCGTCGTTATACGTCCAGGTACTGTCTTGATACCCTGGGAAAATGATACCCTCGTCTGCATTTTTGGGCTTTTCCTCAGCCCAAACATAGTAATCTCGGTACTTGGAGGTTTTGTCTTTGCAGGCCGTTTGAAACCACGGATGATCTATTGAGGTATGGTTTACCACCAAATCGACAATCACTCGCAAGCCACGCTGACCGGCTTGGCGGGTAAACTCAACAAAGTCACCTAATGTTCCTAACCGTTGATCAACGCTGTAGTAGTCGGTAATGTCGTAGCCGTTGTCTCGATTGGGGGATGGGTAAAACGGCATCAGCCAGATGCAGTTGACGCCCAAACCGGCAATATAATCAAGGCGATCGATTAATCCAACAAAGTCTCCTACCCCGTCGCCGTTTCCATCCATGTAAATTTCTACATCAAGGCAGTAGATAACGGCGTCTTTGTACCAAAGATCAAGCATGATCGCCTGCGATTAGGAGCCTAGCCATCCTACCGTTACGAGCCGCGACCCCAGCATCTATCAGCAGACACATTTGAGCCTAAGCAATCCATCAGATTGCCTTTTCAATTTGGTTTAAAGACTGAAGTATTGATCTGCCGTAGGGTGAGCACTGCCCACCAATTTTAATTCAGTTACATTTCACTCTATGAATGTCGAGCTTAGCCCAGCGGCGCGGCCTGCATTGAGGGCTCTACTGCGCTAGCCAGTTTCCGCAGCATGGCGGCGGTGGTGTCGAAGTCAACGCAGGCATCGGTAATGCTCTGGCCGTAGGTGAGCTGCCGCAGGTCGTCGGGGATGGGCTGGCTGCCCGCCTTGATGTGGCTCTCGATCATGACGCCGAGAATGTGGCGCGAGCCGTCGCGCACCTGGGCGGCGATATCGTCGAGCACGGCGGTCTGGCGGTTGTGGTCTTTGTTGGCATTGGCGTGGCTGCAGTCGACCATCATGCGGTGGTTGAGCTTGAGCTTGGCCATTTCGGCGGCGGCTTGGGCTACGTGATCGCCGCTAAAGTTGGGGCCGCCCTTGCCGCCGCGCAGCACCAGGTGGCCGTCGGGGTTGCCCGTGGTGGTGACAATGCTGGCCAGCCCGTGGTGGTTAATGCCCAAAAAGTGGTGGGGGCGGCTGGCGGCCACCATGGCGTTCATGGCAGCCTGTAGGCTGCCGTCGGTGCTGTTCTTAAAGCCGATGGGCATGGAGAGGCCAGAGGCCATTTCGCGGTGGGTTTGGCTCTCGGTGGTGCGAGCGCCGATCGCGGTCCAGGCAATCAGGTCGGCGATGTACTGCGGCGTTACCGGGTCGAGCAGCTCGGTGGCGGCGGGCAGCCCCAGCTGGGCCAGGTCGAGCAGCAGCTTGCGGGCCAGGCGCAGGCCGGTGTTGATGTCGTAGCTGCCGTCGAGGTGGGGGTCGTTGATCAGTCCCTTCCAGCCCACGTTGGTGCGGGGCTTTTCAAAGTAGACCCGCATGATAATTTCGAGCTGGCCTGAGAGCTCGTGACGCAGGTTGACCAGCTTTTGGCCGTACTCGTAGGCGGCATCGATGTCGTGCACCGAGCAGGGGCCAACAATCACCAGCAGGCGGCGATCTTCGTTGTAGAGAATGTGGCGAATGCGATCGCGGGCCTCGGCCACTAGCGTCGCGGCCTCAGCCGACATGGGAAACTCATGGTGCAGCAGCGCCGGGCTGACGAGGGGGCGAGTCTCAACAACGTGAAGATCCTGGGTTTGGTGCATTGAATTTGGCCTATGTAATGTGGGCTCCACCCCGGAGCCATGCCTACAAAATGGTAGCGTACCTTACTCCCTGCCAGGGTTAGACGACGATACCGGGTTCTTAACTAACCGTGATTTCAGTCAGCGCTTCGGGCCGCACCTCAGCCGGTGAGCCCAGGGGCGGCAGCATTTCGAACTCAGCGCTGTTGTAGAGCACCATCGTGGTTGAGGCGTTTTCTTCAAAACCGATGCGCTTGTAAAAGCCCTGCTGGTGGGTGGTCATCAGGTAGACGCGCTCGACCCGGCTCATGTGGGGGTGGGCGACCAGGGTTTCGACCAGTCGGCGACCCAGTCCGCCGCCTTGATAGTCGGGCGAAATCACTACATCCCAAATGGTGGCGCGAAATACGCCGTCGGAGGTGGCGCGGGCAAAGCCGATGAGCTGGTCGCCATCCCAGGCGGTAACAACGGGGTAGCTGTGGGCGATCGCGGTTTCCATATCGGCCCGAGTGCGATCTTTGGCCCAAAATGCCGCCGCCTGAAACAGACCCACCAGCTGGTTTAGATCCGCCGTAGAAAAGCGATCGGTGTACTTAAATTGAATAGCACTGCAATCCATCGACAACCTCTGTTTGCATCCCAAGTAGGGCTAAGGGTTAGCAGGAGTTAGCAGAGCAACGTCGAGGGTGCGCCCAGCGCCATGCTCTCTAGACAGAATAAACAGATTTTTTGGATAACGGTATACCGAAACCAGAATTCTGCTGATATTGCCAACAAGCCATGACAACTGTATGCAGAAGGGGGATGAGGTGTACGGTTCAAGGGATAAGGTTCAAGGTCTAGGGGTGCCCCTTAAACCCCATACCCTTTGACCCCAAATCATGCTGGGGTGCGCTGCTGGCGCAGCTTCCACACAACGCTAGAAACTAAATTAGTGACCGTGTGGGCCACAACGGGCACCAGCAGGTTGCCGGTCAGCACCGCCGCGATCGCCAGCACTAGGCCAATCGCCGTCGCCCACACCACGTAGGTCCACTGCTGCAAACTGCTCAGGTGCAGCACCCCAAAGCTAGCTGCCGACACCACAATGCCCAAAGCATTGAGCCCGATCGCGGGCAGCATGACCCCGCGAAACAGCAGTTCTTCGCTCAGCCCTGGCAGCAGCCCCAGCCAGATCAAATCGGGCCACTGAAGGGGCTGCAGCACCATGGCCAGGTAGGTGTCGGCGCTGTGGCGGTAGGCGGGCCACAGCCGATAAATAACGCCGCTGGCCAGGGTAATGGCCAGGCCCAGACCCAGGCCCAGCAGCCCGTCCTGCAGCGACAGCCGCAGCGGCAGCAGGCCCGCTGAGTCAAAATATAGCCAGGCTTTTGAGATCAGCAGCAGCACGACCGCCGTTACCCCCATCGCGGCCAGCACCTGCATCCGGGTCAGCGGTTCAAGGGGTGGATCTGGCTGCGGGTCGGGGGTGGCGGGCGGCTGGGTCACAATCGGTTAAGGCTTACGCAGGTAGGGCATTGCTATCTTAGCGGAGCGATCTGGGGGAACTCGTTTAATTTGGCAGTTTGGGGTCTGTTCAGCTTCAACTGTATCGGGGTGCCGCACGGCAATACTCCCCCTTTGGTATCGATTGCCAAGCGAAATTTTGTCAGTTGTATTCGCCAACAAACCGCTCTAGGCATCGCTTTGGTCTTGAGCGGGCGGGGTTTGGGTAAAGGGCCAGGTGAAGTAGAAGGTGGTGCCCTCGCCCACGGTAGAGGTGAGCCACACCCGCCCCTTTTCAGATTCGATAATTTTTTTCACCACGGCCAAACCCACGCCCGTGCTCTCAAAGTCATCGCGGGCCTTGAGGGTTTGAAAGATAGTGAAAATTTTGTCGTGGTACTGGGGGGCAATGCCGGGGCCGTCGTCGGCAACGGCAAATTCGAGCCACTTGCCCTGGTTCCGCCAGCTAATGCGCACGGTACCCTGGTCGCGGTGGTGGTGCTTGATGGCGTTGTTGATCAGGTTGGCAAACACCTGTCCTAGAGCGGTTTTGTGGCTGTAGAGCGTGGGCAAGTCAGTTGGAACGTCAACCATAAACGATTGGGGCGGGGCCAGAGAATCGACGACATTGCTCAGCAGCTCGTTGAGATCGATCGCCACAATGCTGCGCTGGCGGCGACCCACCCGCGAGTACTCCAGCAGGCCGTTGATCAGCGCCTCCATGCGATCTACCCGGCTGCGCAGCAGCTCTAGCTGGCGCTGATTCTCGGGCGGCAGCTGGTTGCCCAGGTCTTCGCCAATCCAGTCGGCCAGGTTAGAGATAGCGCGCAGGGGCGCTTTGAGATCGTGGGAAGCCACGTAGGCAAACTGGTCAAGCTCGGCGTTGCGCTGCTCCAGCATGGCGGTGGTGTGGGCCAGCACCAGGTTGGTATTGGCCATTTCGTCGGCTCGGTGCAGCAGCTCTTCGCGGGCGGCTTTGCGCTCCTCGATATCTTCAATGATGGCGATAAAAGCCGAGGGGCCATCGGCATCGTCGCTTTCAACCGAAACGGTGACCAGGGTCCACAGGGGGGTGCCGTCTTTGCGCAGGTAGCGCTTCTCAAACTGGCAGGGGGTTCGCTCAGTGAGCAACTGATGGTAGTAGTACTCATCCTGCAGCCTATCGCCCTCGTAAGTAATGGATTGGAAGGAGCGATCGATGATCTCCTCGGGCCGATAGCCCAAAATATCGCAAAACTTCTGGTTGACCTGTATCCAGTGCCCTTCCCAGTCGAGGCGGGCCATGCCCACTGCGGCCTGCTCAAACACGGCTCGAAAGCGCCTTTCGCTGGCCCGCAAGTCAAGCTCGGCCTGCTTGGCGGCGGTAATGTCTTGCAGCACTCCGACCATGCGCTGGCTGCGCCCGTCTTTAACATCCACCACGCGACCGTAGGCGCTGACCCAGCGCCAGGTGTTGTCGGGCCAGCGCAGGCGATACTGCCCGGCCAACTCGCCCTGATTGGCGATCGCCTCCTTGACCAGCCTGTCGATGGTGGGCAGGTCGTCGGGGTGCACCCGCTCGGTCCACACCTCTGCCGTCTGGGGTGTAGTGCCCACCTCCAGGCCCAGGATGCGCTCGACCTGGGGTGACCAGAGATGGGTGTCGCTCTCCAGCTGCCAGTCCCAGGAGCCCATCTGGGCCGCACTGAGGGCCAGATTCAGCCGTTCTGCGGTGTCTTGCAGCTCATCTTTGGCCTGTTGCAGCGTGGTGCGATCGCGTCGTTCTTGCTCCAGCAGGGTTTCAATCTGCTGCTTGGCTTCCTCCAGCTGGGCGGTGCGCTGCTGTACCCGCTCCTCCAGGGTTTGGTTGAGCTGTCTGACCTCAACCTCGGCGGCGCGCAGGCTGGCTTCGGCCTGCTTGCGATCGCTGATCTCGCTTTGCAGCGCCTGGTTCATATCCATCAGCTGGGTGAGGTTGGGTAGCGCCAGCGCCAGCGGCAGCCGGGGCACTAGCTCCAGCGCCGTATAGAGCGATATCAGTGCTGTCAGCCCCTTGACCGCTCCAGACACCCAGTAGGTCGGAAACCACAGCGTCCACACCTCCAGCAGGTGGGTGGCACCGCAGGCGGCAATAAACGCTGCAAATAGCCAAAACAGTGGCTTAAAGGGTACATCGGGCCGCCGTCGCACAAAGTAGACCAGCCCCGCCGCTATCGTCCAGTACGACAGCGCAATCAGGGCGTCAGATAACAGGTGCAGCCACACCAGCCCTGGTCGCCACAGGTAGCAGTGCCCGTGGGGAATAAATGGCCCCGACAGCAGAGACTGCCAGTATTCAACCATGGCACTATCCTTTCTCCGGTGAGTTTACTGGGATGAGTTTGACGGGGCGAGTTTGTAGAACGTAGTCACTGTGTATAGGGTGAAGGAGAGACAGGCGCGTTGTTAACCTTCCTGAAATACCACGTCCTTTGACCGCCCAGAGTCTATCCTTGGAAAGAGGCCAACGGCACAGTAGGTCAGCCCGAAGATACGTGCCACCCCTTTAGAGTTGGCGCATAATCAGAGGACCTCGGGCGCTAGCATAGCCCGTAGTTTTTTACAATGCCTCATTTAGGGGGCTACCTATGACAGATATTCGCATTGTATTGATTGAAGATCACGACCTTACCCGTTTAGGCCTCAAGGCGGCGCTCCAGCGAGTACCTGGTATGACCGTAGTGGGCGAAGCCGCCAATGGGGCGCGAGGCCTCAGCCTGCTCGAAACCGAACATCCCGACATTGCGATCGTGGATATCGGCCTGCCCGACATCGATGGCATCGAGCTGGTAGAGCGTCTGCGCCAGAGCCAGGGCGACCTCAATGAGAACCCCACCCGCGTGCTCATGCTGACCATGCACGACAGCGAAGCCGCCGTAATGGCCGCTTTCGCCGCCGGGGCAGACTCCTACTGTATGAAGCAAACCGAGCTAGACGACCTGATTGTGGCCGTTCGCGAAACCAACGAAGGCAACTCTTGGATTGACCCGGCGGTCGCCAGCGTGGTGCTGCGTCAGGTGCGCAAGACCCCGGCTGGGGCGATGGCGGCCAGCAACCGCACCGTCGCGATCGAGGCGGTCGAGCCTGAGTTTGAGCAAATTTTAGAATCGTACCCGCTGACCGAGCGCGAGCTCGAAATTCTGGAGCTGATTGTCGGCGGGTGCAGCAACGCTGAGATTGCTGAGCGCTCTTACATCACCGTGGGTACCGTCAAGACCCACGTGCGCAGCATTCTCAACAAGCTGGGGGTAGACGATCGCACCAAGGCCGCCGTGCGTGCCCTGCGATCGGGTCTGGTGACCTAGGGCTGCGCGACGGCTCTAGGGCTACTCAAATTTTAGTTAGCTGTGTCCTCTAGAGTCATGGTTAAATAATTTCACAACCGTTCATAACTCTCAAGAATTGACTTGCGATCGGTTGTCAAACCCCGAAGCACCCCTATGGACACCACCCCCTCTACTCTGTTACCTACGCTGGGTCAGCTTCAGCGTAGGCTGGCTCAGCAGTTTCAGCGGTTGTACCGCGAAAAGCTCAATCACACGCCTGGCAAAATCACCTGCCAAATTTTAGAAGAAAAGCTGTTGTTCGTGGTTGAAGACTCGGTCACCAAGCCTGAGCAGCTGCTGCTAGACGAAGGTCAATCGGAGCTGGCCGAACAGGTAAGAAACGATCTGGCGACAGCGTTGCGATCGCAAATCGTTGACATGGTTGAGGCCATTCTCGACCGCCAGGTGGTCGATGTTTTGACCGATGCTACCCTGGCCACCGGTCGCACCAGTGTGGTCATTATTCTGGCTGAGCCACCAGAGGCACGACCCGCTGCCAAAGACTCGTCGAGTTAAACCCAAAAGCCGGAAGATACAGCAAGTATCTTCCGGCTTTTGGGCTATGTATTTTTAGGGGTGACAATACAGCTCTGACACCGCGCCTGCACCTTTGGAGATGCAGATAGGGTCATTGCCAAAAACAGCTATAGGAGGAGAACCATTGCGCATGGGATTATGGCAGAGGCATCGCGGGCATCCTCAGCCCTAGGGCTGAACTGCCGGTTGAGGCACGCTGATGAACCGATTGATCAGATGCTCTAGCGGTTCAATCAAAAAAGGCTTGCTAATGTAGTCATTAAACCCTGCCGTCAAAATCTTTTGGCGATTTTCCTGACCGGCTAGCGCAGTGACCGCAACCACCGGAATGTCTCGGGTGTGCGTATCGGCCCGCAGCTGCTGAAGCAGGCTGTAGCCGTCTACCTGGGGTAGATGAATGTCCGACAAAATGAGCTGAGGATGGTGCTGTCGTGCTGCTACTAAGGCCGCCAGGCCATCAGCTACAAAACAAGTCTCGCACGACAGCTGCTCCAGGATGTAAGCCATCAGAGTGAGGCTATCTTCATCGTCGTCTACCACAAGCACCATGGGGGATTTGGAACGAGCAGCTAGTGAAACAGAGGCTGAGTTTTGCACCACCACAGGCGGAGTTCTCCATGTTGAAACCACGAAAGGCAGGGTTAGCGATTGCTTTACCTGTTAGAGAGGCATTCCGCCCGTGGTCAAAGAGCACGCGAAAGGATTGGCTGAAAGTGTAAGGTCTGCTGGACCGTGACCTGGAAGAGTCAAGCAACGTTTGGCAGAGCTAACAAAAGAAACTAGCAGAGCTAACAAAAGAAACTAGCAGAGCTAAGAAAGCGAAACTAGCAGAGCTAAGAAAGCGAAACTTTCTTTAGTTTTGCTTAATCTTCCGCCCATCTTAGCATAGCCTCTCTAGAGATGGAGGGAGAGGGCTGACTTAGAGCAACCTTCTTAATTTCTCTCTTCTACAGATGGTTTTTTCTGTAGAGAGTTACAGCGGTGCGGATGGGATTGCAGCCGTTGGGCAATGGGCAGACATGAAATGGTCCCTGCCCACTCTAGCGATTCTCGCAGCATAGGGTGAAGAGGGAGCAGCGGGATGTGCCTGCAACTACGGTTGGGTTAAAAATTTAGTCGCCAGCAAAAAAAACTGGTGGAGACATTGTTGCGGTGAGGCCGTGGCCTGGGCGATCGCGGTTCGTAGGTATTCGTAGGCATATATCTCCTCTGTCCTGCTTTCGCCGGGTCGGGCTTGTAAGCTCGCGTTTGTTCAGGGCGGGTTTGTTAGACTAGGGAAGTCCTACTGGCATTTCCCCTCACCCCACAAGGATTCTTTGGCATGACGGTTGCACCCTTACCGACTCCTTTAATTAAGACCAACGACCTGCTCCAGCGCGACTACTCGGCCCCCCGCGATCGCTTCGATGCCGCCTGGGAGGCCACTCTGTCTAGCCTGCTGGGTCTGGGCCGCTCTGCCGGGGCCGACTTTGTCGAATTTTTTCTGGAGCGTAACAACTACATCAGCTGTCAGGCCGAAGACGACGCCATTACCAGCCTCTCGCCGCGCCTGGTAACCGGGGCCGGGGTACGGGTGTTTGTGGGCAAGGCCGACTGCTACGTCAGCACCAACGACCTCACCTTTAACGGACTCAAGGCCGCCCTCGACCAGGCGCTGGCCATCATGGGGCTGTCTCTACCCGGCCCCCACGCCAACCTGGCCGAAATTAACCTAGAGCTGCTGCGCGATTACGCCACCGCCAAGGGCAAAGACGACTGGCTGGCCCAGTGCAGCTCAATGCAGGAAATGGGCGACGTGCTGCTGGCCGCCAACGCGGCCCTGGCCAACGATGCTAGCCACGTGCAGTCGCGCCGCGCCGTCTACTTCCGCGACTGGCAGGAGGTGCTGGTGGCCGCCAGCGACGGCACCTTTGCCCGCGACATTCGCCTCACCCAGTCGGTGGGCTACAACCTGCTCTGCGCCGACGGCGAGCACCGCTCCTCGATTGGCCAGCGGGCGGGCGACACCAGCGACCCGGCCTTTTTGCGCAACTGGGACTTTCGCTCGGCTTCGGCGGATGTAGCTGAGTCAGCAGGCAAAATGCTCTACGCCGACTACGTGGAGTCGGGTACCTACCCGGTGATCATGGCCAACAAGTTTGGCGGCGTGATCTTCCACGAGGCCTGCGGCCACCTGCTCGAAACCACTCAGATCGAGCGGGGCACTACCCCCTTCATCGACAAGAAGGGCCAGAAGATTGCCCACGAAAACCTCACCGCCTGGGATGAAGGGATTTCGCCCGACGCCTTTGGCACCATCGACATGGATGACGAGGGCATGCCCGCCCAGCGCACCCTGCTGATTGAGAACGGCGTGCTGAAGAACTTTTTGAGCGATCGCGCCGGGTCCATGCGCACGGGCCACCCCCGCACCGGCAGCGGTCGCCGCCAGGGCTTTACCTACGCCGCCGCCAGCCGCATGCGCAACACCTACATCGCCCCCGGCGACTACTCGCTGGATGAGCTATTTGCCTCCGTCGAAAAAGGCATCTACTGCAAGCAGATGGGCGGCGGCAGCGTCGGCCCCACCGGCCAGTTCAACTTTGCCGTCTCCGAAGCCTACCTGATCGAAAACGGCAAAGTTACCAAGCCCCTCAAGGGCGCAACGCTGATCGGCGAAGCCACCGAAATCATGGACAAAATCTCCATGTGCTCTAACGACCTGGATCTGGCGGCGGGCTTCTGCGGCTCGATCAGCGGCAGCATCTACGTCACCGTAGGGCAGCCGCACCTGAAGGTTGACTCGATTACCGTCGGCGGCCGGTAGGAGATGGTGAGGGAGATGGGGAAGGTGGGGAAGTAAACCTTCTGCTGGCGAACTGAACTCCCAGCAGGCTGTAGGTTGGGTGAAACGCAGTGGATCCCAACAGCCTCAACCCCTGGTTGGGTTTCGCTAGCACTCCACCCAACCTACTCCCCTTTCTCTGTGCCTGCTTTGGGATAGCTAATCTGCCATAGCCTTGTGGGATAGGCATCCTGCCTGTCCTAGATGGACAGCCGAGACGGCTATCCCACAAAAGGTAAAAGTTACACAAGACTTTGATTACTTCCCCACCTCCCCACCCTCCCCATCCCCTCATCCTCCCTATCTCACACTCCCCCACCCCATTACACCCCCACTCCCTATGCCCTCCATTCAAGACATTGCCGCGTACGCGGAATCTAGCGCCAAGAAACTCGGCATTTCCAAGTACGACGTCTACGGGTCTTCCGTGGATGAGACCAGCGTGCAGGTCGACAAGGGCGACCCGAAGCAGGTCAAGGCCTCAAATCGCTCCAGCGTGATTGTGCGGGTGTGGAACCCCGACGGCAAGGTGGGAGTGACCTCCACCAGCGATGTCGATCCGCTGGGGATGGATCTGGCCCTGCAAACCGCCCAGGAGGCCAGTGCCTTTGGCGTCAGCGACCACATCCCCGACTTTAGCCCCGAGTCGGTGGCCCCCACCGCCGATGTGCAGGTGGAGACGGTGTCCCCGGCCCCGGTGGGCGATTTGATTTCGACCCTGGTTGACGTGGAGAAGCAGCTGCTGGGGGCGCATCCGGCGATCGCCAGCGTGCCCTACAACGGCCTGGCCCAGCGCAGCATCGATCGCTTTTACCTCAACAGCGCTGGAGCCCTGCGCCACGAGGCCCGTTCCTATGCCTCGCTGTACCTGTACAGCAAGACCGAGCAGGAGGGCCGCAAACCGCGATCGGCCGGGGCCATGCGCGTGAACCGGGGTCTGCCCCTGCTCGATATTGAGGGCTGCCTCAAAGAAGCTGCCGAGAAAACCATCAGCCACCTCGACTACAACAAGGTGGCCTCGGGCAAGTATCGGGTGGTGTTCTCAGGCGAGGCGTTTTTGAGCCTGCTGGGCGCATTCTCGAATATGTACAATGCCCAGAGCGTGCTAGACAACCGCAGCCTGTCCAACAAGGACTCTCTGGGCAAGGTGGTAGCTTCGCCGCTGCTGTCGGTGTACGACGATGCTCTGCACCCTGAGAACGTCAGCGCCGAAACCTTTGACGGCGAGGGTACGCCCACCCGCCGGGTGCCAATTATCGAGCAGGGCGTGCTGACCCAGTTTTTGCACAGCGCCGGGACTGCCAAGCGCATGGGGGCCAGCCCCACGGGCCACGCCAGCATTGGCGCTAAGGTGTCGGTCAGCCCCAGCTACTACCACGTGCTGCCGGGAACCGAGGCCTCGACCGAGTTCAGCCTGGACAATGCCGAGAACGTGATCTTTATCGACGACTTGCAGGCGCTCCACGCTGGGGTAAATGCGCTCCAGGGCTCGTTCTCGCTGCCCTTCGACGGCTGGTTGGTGAACGGGGGCGAGCGCGTCAGCGTGGAGTCGGCCACGGTGGCGGGCGACTTCTGCGACCTGCTCAAGGCGATCGTGCATGTGGAACCCGAGGTCGAAATTACCCCCGGCGGCCTCTGCCCGCGCGTTTGGGTCGATGCCCTGTCGATTACTGGAGAAGGTTAGGGGCAACCCAGTTCTGCACGCCCTCCTGCACCAGGCCAATACCGACCTGCACCAGGGTAAAGCCCACCCCGGCCAGCAGCGTTGCCTTGACCAGGCCAATATTCAGCCCGGCTCGCACGGCGGCGATCGCCCCCAGCAGCGTCCACCCCGCTAGGGCTAGGGTAATGGGTCTTCCCAGCAGCGGAATTACCGTCAGCAGGTTGAGCATTTGGGGCGTATAGGCAAACCCCACTGGCACCAATAGTTCCCGGTAGGGGGGCACGGGCGGGGCCAGGTAGGCGTTGATCTTCCAGAGGCCGTAGGTCCACAGGTAGTACCCGGCAACCACACTGAGGCCGTTGATCAGCACACCCGCGACCAATTCTAGCAAGGATGGTTTGTAAAGTAGCAAAATGAGGCCACTGCCCAACCCGTGCGACAGGCCCGCCAGCACCACAATGCTGCGGGCATACTGTTTCGCGGCCGGGTACTGGTGGCTATGCTCATAAAAATCTTGGTTGAGGGTGAGGGCATCGGCCAGCACCTGTCTCAACCACCTGATAGAATGCCGCTGACCCATAGCTGTATCGTTGACTACCTGGCCCAGTCTACCGCTGGGCGCTGCCGATGAAGTCTTTCTTGCAAACTCTAATCGCGCGATCGCTGGGTGACACCAGCAAGCTGCTGACCGCCCTGGGACTATTCTTTTTGGCCTGGGGCACCATCGCGCCGATCAGCACCCTGTCGTGGTGGCTGCGCGACGGCAACCGGCTGGCCCAGCAGCGTCCTGAGCTGCCCCCAAGTGACATCGCGACAGGGTCAGGGCCACCGTGCTACCTGGTGTTTTTAGCCGGGGTGGGCAATGTGGCCGACGTCGATTTGGCCCCCGGCGAAGACGTCTTTTTGACCCAAATGGCGGCGGCGGTGCCCAACTGTGTGGTAGTGCGCCAGGTATTTCCCTACTCGGCGGTAAGCGATAACGTGGGCGGGCAGCCGTTCTTTCGCTGGGTGTGGCGGCTGAGCGAAAGAACCGGCGGCGAAGATGCGCCTGCCCGCATCGTGCTTAAGATTCGCAATCTGTGGCGCATGGCTCTCTCCGCCGACAGCCGCTACGGGCGGGCCTACAACCGGGGAGCTGCGGCCACCATTCTGGAGCGCATGGCTGCCACCGAGCCCGTTCCCCTGGAGGCTGACGAGCCGTTTCAGCTGGTGCTAGCGGGTACCAGCGGCGGTGTCCAGGTGGCCCTGGGAGCGGCCCCCTACCTGCAACAGTGGCTGCCAGTCGAAATTACGGTGCTCTCCTTTGGCGGTGTGTTTGACGGTCAGGTGGGTTTTACGGCGGTCGATCAGGTCTACCACTTCTACGGCCAGAATGACTGGATCGACAACCTGGGCCTGGTGCTCTTTCCCTCCCGCTGGGAGTGGACCGTGGGCTCAGCCTTTAACCAGGCCCAGCGGGAGGGGCGGTACGAGGCGATCGCGATCGGCCCCCACGCCCACGACGGCGATCGCGGCTACTTTGGCCAGGCCCTGGTAGGCGGTGAAGCCCCAGGCGATACCTACCTGGATCTGACTCTAGAGCAGATTAGGGCATTGCCCCTTTGGAATCAGTTTTGAGGTAATCCCTGCTAGACCAGTGCCGTTTGGGTTCAGTTTCAATTATTAAATAAATAGGGCTGGAGACACATGGAAAAAAGCCCCGAGTACTTTAGCTTGAGCTTTACTAATTGTTCGCTTGCCGTTGATGATTTCAGAGACTACGCCCTTAGAGCCAATCATGGGCACCAGATCAGCCTGCCTCAAATCTCGTGCCTCCATCAAGTGGCGCAAAACTTCGTGAGGCGTCACAGCTTCTAGCTTTATCTGATCAATTTGCTGTTCTTCATAGTCTTCGATCAGCGTAGCCAGGAGAGTGACAATAGCCGATTCTTCAATGCTCAAGGATTCTCCTTGATCTAGAAGGGTTTCTAACGCTGCCAGAGCCTCGTTATAGGCTGCCTCAGACTGAATCACCTGGGGCTGATAAGCGGCCAGCAGCATACCGTAGGATTCGCGATTGAGGGTGAGTATCATACCTTCCACTTACCTTTGTCGTATTCTTGATGAGTCAAAAGAAAACGATAGTAAATAACTTGAGCCTTGAAGTTACAAATCACAATGAGTCGATAGCTCTTGATGTTAAACACCAAAAATTTTCCTACCTGGTCTACTGAGCGATCGTAGGTTTTTCTGATGTCGTCTAGGCTTGCTCAGTGGGCTTGCTTTACTACCATGCACCAGGCTAGTACACCCTTCTGACTGTCAACAGGGTAGGCTTGGGCGTCTTTAATGATATTAGTCTTTTTAATCAATCTCACCGCAAGGTGCTCAGTTCGTATGGATACTACTCTACCTCTACCGCGCTCTGGCTATACGCTGCCGGTGTTTGCCTGCGCTGGGGCTGTGGCCGCGCTGAGATGTTTGTTAGATTCTGGCGATCGCTCCGCCACCATCATCCTCGATCTGCTCAACCCACCCCAGCCCGCCGACATTCCCATCGCTCAGCTGGCCCCCTTGCCCGATGGCTCGGTGCTGGCGATCACCCACAGCGACCCCGGCGACAATTTGGACCTTACCCGCCACACGCCGATCTGGTCGCTGGTGGCCTGGGGGCAGAGCGATCAGCCAGAGCCGATTCAGATTGAGGGAGGCGAGGGGGTGGGGCGACAGGTCAACCAGGCGAATGCTCCGGCCATCTATCGCTACGCCAGGGCGTTGATCATTCACAACCTGACTCCGCTCATTCCCCCCGGCAAAACCCTGCGAGTGACGATTATTTTGCCGGAGGGCCGGGCGCTGGGCGATCGCACCTCTAACGCCGCCTTTGGGGTGGTCGAGGGGCTTTCGCTGCTGGGTACCGCTGGCCTTTCTGAACCCCTCAGCGCCCCCGGTCAGCTCGATCAGGCGCGAGATGTCCTGCGGGATAAGGCCGCCCGGTACCGTCACCTGGTTTTTTGCCTGGGCGAAAACGGTCTGGATTTAGCTGTGCAGTTGGGGATCGAGGGCGATCGCCGGGTCAAGACCGCCAACTGGCTGGGGCCAATGCTGGTGGAAGCCGGGCAGTTGGGGGTGGCTGGCGTGCTGCTGCTGGGCTACCACGGCAAGCTGGTCAAGCTGGCTGGGGGCATCTTTCACACCCATCACCACGTCGCCGACGGTCGGCAGGAAATTTTGGCGGCCTGCTGCGCGGCGGTAGGGGTGGAGTTGCCCCTTGTTCAGAGCATTTTGACGGCTAAAACCGTCGAAGCGGGGCTAGAGATTTTGCGCCAGCAGGAGGCCGCCCTGGCCCAGCTGGTCTATCAATACATGGTCGATCGCATAGACGAGCGGGCTGCCGCCTACGTCTATGCCCACGCGGCCCAGTCCCTGATCGTGGGAACGATGGTGTTCGATCGCCAACGACAGATTGTCGCCCAGAGTCATCTAGCCAAGGACTTGTTCAATCAAGTTTTGGTAGACTAGAAGGAATAACTTTTTATAAAACGTCCATAACATCTGCATAAACACCCCGCGTTTGCTGCCCTTGGGCAAACGCTCCGCTTCTCTCTTGATGGATTCTGTTCGATTGCAGACCGTTTAATCTGGACGTCGATCGCCTCGAACGGTACCGCCAGAAGACGATTTAGAGCCAGGTTATGGCCTGGTCTTTTGGCTTTTCTCCCCTCGGCTCAACGCTGAGGTCTTTTATGTCCAATCGTCAAACTTCCCGAGCCCACCACCGCAGGATTTAACCCGTGACCCTTCAAACTGAACCTACCACCCACTTTGGGGAAGACTCCCTGCCCGAGGTCAACCGCCAGATGCTGGTCATTCTCGACTTTGGCTCCCAATACTCTGAACTGATCGCCCGCCGCATTCGCGAGACCGAGGTGTACTCAGAGGTGCTCTCCTACCGCACCACCGCCGAGCAGCTCAAGCAGCTCAACCCCAAGGGCATTATTCTCTCCGGCGGCCCCAACTCTGTCTACGACAACGGTGCGCCCCACTGCGACCCAGCTATTTGGGACCTGGGTATTCCGGTGCTGGGGGTGTGCTATGGCATGCAGCTGATGGTGCAGCAGCTTGGCGGCCAGGTCGACCGGGCCGAGCGAGGCGAGTATGGCAAGGCTGAACTTTTTATTGACGACCCCACCGACCTGCTCACCAACGTCGAAGAGGCCACCACCATGTGGATGAGCCACGGCGACTCGGTGACTCGCCTGCCCGACGGCTTTGAGGTGCTGGCCCACACCCACAACACCCCCAGCGCTGCCGTCGCTGACCACGCCCGCAAGCTCTACGGTGTGCAGTTTCACCCCGAGGTGGTGCATTCCAAGGGCGGCATCGCTCTAATTCGCAATTTTGTTTACCACATCTGCGAGTGCCAGCCCACCTGGACCACCGAAGCCTTTGTGGAGGACGCCATTCGCGAGGTGCGGGCGCGGGTGGGCGACAAGCGGGTGCTGCTGGCTCTCTCGGGCGGGGTAGACTCCTCGACGCTGGCCTTTTTGCTGCACCAGGCGATCGGCGACCAGCTCACCTGTATGTTCATTGACCAGGGCTTTATGCGCAAAGATGAGCCCGAGCGCCTGGTGAAGCTGTTTGCCGAGCAGTTTCACATTCCGGTGATTCATATCAAGGCGCGCGATCGCTTCCTCGCCAAGGTAGAAGGCATTACCGATCCCGAAGAAAAGCGCAAGCGCATCGGCCACGAGTTCATTCGCGTGTTCGAAGAAGAGTCAAAGCGGCTTGGCCCCTTCGACTACCTAGCCCAGGGCACCCTGTATCCGGACGTGATCGAGTCTGCCGATACCAATGTCGACCCCAAAACCGGGGAGCGCGTGGCGGTGAAGATCAAGAGCCACCACAACGTCGGCGGTCTGCCCAAAGACCTGCAATTTAAGCTAGTAGAACCCCTGCGCAAGCTGTTCAAAGACGAAGTCCGTAAGGTGGGCCGCTCCATCGGCCTGCCCGAGGAGATTGTGCGGCGTCAGCCCTTCCCAGGGCCGGGGTTAGCCATTCGCATCATTGGCGAAATCACCGAAGAGCGCCTGGAAATTTTGCGTAACGCCGACTTTGTGGTGCGCGATGAGATCGCCAAGCAGGGCATGTACCACGACTTTTGGCAGGCCTTTGCGGTATTGCTACCCGTGCGCAGCGTGGGCGTGATGGGCGATCAGCGCACCTACGCCTACCCGATTGTGCTGCGTCTGGTCAGCAGCGAAGACGGCATGACCGCCGACTGGTCGCGGGTGCCCTACGACCTGCTAGAGACGATCTCCAACCGCATCGTCAACGAGGTCGATGGGGTTAACCGGGTGGTTTACGACATCACCTCCAAACCGCCTGGCACCATCGAGTGGGAATAGAGCTTAGCGGCGGAACGCTGGCTGAGCGGAGTCGAAGCCAGCGTTCTCTGAGCGGAGTCGATGTTCTCTGAGCGGAGTCGAAGAGAACCGCTGGCTCAAGACACAAGCCGTTCTCAAAATAAAATAAAAGGGGGAGGTGATTTGCAAATCACCTCCCCCTTTTTGTTCAGGCTGTTCGCCTTACGGATGCTAAACAGTAGCCAGCTCAGGCGCAGGGCGCTTGCTGTTGCGAATGCCTTCGATCGCCGCCGCATAGTCGGGCGCGTTAAACACCGCCGAACCGGCAACGATCGCGTTGGCCCCAGCCTCCAGCACCTGCCAGGTGTTGTTCACCTTGAGGCCGCCGTCTACCTCAATCCAGGGGTTGAGGCCGCGCTCGTCGCACATATTGCGCAGGGCACGCACCTTATCCACCATGGTAGGAATAAAGCTTTGACCGCCAAAGCCGGGGTTGACGCTCATAATCAGCACCAGGTCGCAGAGGTCGAGCACGTTTTCGATCAGCGATAGCGGGCTGCCGGGGTTGAGCACCACGCCCGCCTCTTTGCCCAGCTCTTTGATCTGGCCCAGGGTGCGGTGCAGGTGGGGCGAGGCATTGTGCTCGCAGTGCACCGTGATGATGTCAGCGCCAGCCTTGGCAAAATCGGCCACGTACTTCTCGGGTTCGACAATCATCAGGTGCACGTCGAGAGGCTTTTGGGTAACGGGCCGAATGGCATCGACAATCAGGGGGCCGATGGTAATGTTGGGCACAAAGCGACCATCCATCACGTCGACGTGAATCCAGTCAGCGCCAGCTTCGTCAACGGCTTTGATTTCCTCGCCCAGGCGGCTGAAGTCTGCCGACAAAATTGACGGGGAGATCACGACAGAATTTTTGTTGGAAGAAGTATGCGGCATGGTGGATGGTTCTCCTGTGCGTTTGTGACCATCGTAACAAAGTCTTAAAATCACTTCTCACAAAACTTGAGGAATTGCGGCAATTCCCCATCAATATATGGTGAAGCCCTGGGATCGCTACGCATTCGACAGCCGCGCCATGGCCTGCCCCGCCAGCCGGTTGTGGGTCTCGGCCAGCAGGTGCGGAATTTTGTCGGCGTGGGGGCTGCGGCGCAGACACTCAGACAGATCCACCTGGTCTAAATTCTCAGCCTTTTCGCCGGGGAACCAGTGGCCTGCGTTGCCCAGCATGTTGTAGCGGGCCTTGCCGTAGTCTTCCATGTCGAAGGCGAGCAGCAAATTCCGCAGCCGCAGAATGGCGGGAATGTTGATGTTGCCGGGGGTTTGCTCGGGGCTGGGCAGGCCGATCGCCCAGGTGCGCAGCCAGTCTTCGCCCAGTATGGCCTGGGCGTGGCGGTGCAGGCGATCTAGGACGGGCGTTAGATGTAATTCGGCCTCTTTCAGCAATGGCAAGGCCTTCAGGTGCTCGTCAAAATCGCTGGGCCGCGCCGCCCCAATGCTGAGGGTGTGCACCTGGGGGTGGCTGAGGCAAAACAGATCGTTAAACACCAGCGGGCTGAGCGGGTCGCACAGCTCTACCAGCCTGGCGGGCGGGCTGTACAGGTGCCCCCCTTTGTCTGACGGGCTAATGATAAACACGCCCAGATCGTGGCGCTGGGCCAGGTCGATCGCAGGCCAGTTGTCTTGGTTGATGTAGTACCAGTGCAGGTTGACGTAGTCAAAGGCATCGGAGGCGATCGCCTGCTGAATTACCACCGTCGGCGCATGGGTCGAAAAGCCAATGAACCGCACCCGCCCCTGGCGCTGAAACTCCCGCGCCACCTCCATACAGCCGCCGGGGCGCAGGGTCCAGTCCAGCAGCTCTGCCGTGTTGATACCGTGGATGCCGAGCAGATCCACCGTTTCCAGCTTGAGATTGTCCAGCGATTGAGCGAGGTGCTGGCGAAACTCGGCGGGGTCGGCGGTGGGAGAAACTTTGGTTTGCACGATCAGGCGGCTGCGGTCTAACTTCGGCAAAATCTGCCCCAGCTGAATTTCGGAGGTGCCGTAGCCCCGCGCCGTTTCGATGTGGTTAATGCCCACCTCCAGCGCGCGGTGAATCGTGGCCTCCAGGTTCTGCTGATTTTTGGTCGGAACGTCCGCCAGCGGCACGTCTTTCCACGAGTGCTGGTAGCGCATACCGCCGCAGGAAAACACGGGCATTTGCAGCTCGGTGCGGCCAAAGCGTCGATATTGCATAGAAGTTTGAACTGGCGAAGGATTATCCCTCACGGTAAGCAAGGAGCTGCTGGTTGTAAAGGTTAGCTAAGGCTGGACTGGGTTCGGCACGTCGGGCGATCGCCCTTTAGGAGCGTAAAGCTGGTCGGCATTACAGCCAGATAGATCTTTAGCAGGAGAAGGCTCTACAGCTATAGGGACAGATTTATTCGGCCTAAGTTTTGATGCCCCTTTTGAGAGATGGGGAACAGGTTCTATCCCGCAACTATGAAAGCAGAAAGGAGCAGATTTTCTACGCTCCTACTCTGTTGATCATTGGAAAAATTTCATGTTTTACCATAAGAAACGCCTCCAATATTTCACCAAGCCAGAAAATCCCGATCCGGTTTATGCCAAGCAGCTGCAAGAGCTGATCGGCGGGCCTTTTGGTGAAATGTCTGTGATGATGCAGTACCTGTTTCAGGGCTGGAATTGCCGAGGTCCTGCAAAGTACAAAGACATGATGCTCGATATTGGTACCGAGGAAATTGGCCATATTGAAATGCTGGCCAACTTGATTGCTCATCTGGTCGACAAAGCTCCCCCGGATGTTCAAGAAGACGCCGTAAAAGATCCCATTGTTGAAGGGGTGATGGGGAGCATGAAAACCGAAGACATCATCATGGGCAGCATGAACCCTAAACATGCTGTGATGTCGGGCGGCGGTGCTCTGCCTGCCGACAGCGTGGGCTATCCCTGGAACGGCAACTATATTGTCGCCTCAGGCAACCTGATGGCCGACTTTTTCTCTAATGTGCAGGCCGAAGCCCAGGGCCGCCTGCAGGCCGTGCGTCTGTACGAAATGTCTACCGACCCCGGCGTAAAAGATACCTTGAGCTACATGATCGCCCGCGATACCATGCACCAAAATCAGTGGCTGGCTGCGATCGAAGAACTCAAGGCCGATGGGCTAGAAAGCCTGCCCGTGCCCAGCCGCTTCCCTCAGTCTCAGGAGAAGCAGGACGCCTCTTACACCTTCTGGAACCTGTCGGAAGGCACCGAAAGTAAGGAAGGTCGTTGGGCAAAAGGCCCCGCCCCCGACGGCAAAGGCGAATTTAAGTATCTGGAAAACCCAGAAGGCCAAAGCCCCATGGGCGAGGCCCCAGTGCCCAATCCTAAGCTGTACTCTACGCCTAAGCAGTAGAGCATCACCTAGGATCAGCCGTCTCGATGTCGGTGATATGGCTACAGTCAATTGGATTAAGACGGAGCAAGACTTCCATTCCCGTGGCCACGGGAATCCATTAGAGAGCATCTACTCCCGCGTGGATTCTCGAGCAAGCGGGAATGACGGTCAAGAGTCATTTGATAACACGTCCTAATCGTGACGGCTACGGCTATAGTTTTAGGGGTCAGGTTCCTTGCCGTACCGAGGGAACCTGACCCCTCAGTGCGTCTTGCTCTACTTCAAGCGCTCTTACCCGCTCTAGTATTCGCTCATAGCGCTGCTGCCGCACCGCCTTACTCAATCGGGGCCTCGATCGTCTTGACCGTTTTGGGCAGCAGAAACGACAGGCCCAGACACAGCAGGCACAGAGCCAAAATCACCAGCAGCGTGCTCTGCATCGCCTGCACCGCCGCCGTTTGCAAAATGCCGCTGAGGGCGGGCTGAATCGAGTCGGGCAGGTGGTCAAAGATTTGGCGGCGATCGCTGCGCCGCAGGGTTTGAATCGCCACCTGCAAAGAGCGAATGGCGCTGCGCCGCACCTCCGGCGTAACCGACTGCCCCAGCTCGGCCAAAATGCCATCCACAATTTTGAGCGAGGCCAAACTGACCAGCATCGTGCCCAAAACGCCTCGCCCCAGCGAAGCGCCCAGGTTTTGAAAGGGACGGTAGACCCCGCGCGCCTCGGCTTTTTGGTCTTTGTGAGTATCGGCAAAGGTGAGCGAGGTAATGTAGGTGGCAAACAGGCCCGTGCCGGCCCCCATTACCACCAGGGCGGGCAGCAGCTCCAGGGCCGTTACCGGGGGGCCAATGGCGGCCCACAGCATGGCAATACCCACTGCCTTGACCACCAGTCCCGACTGCAGCAGGTAGCGAGGCGGCAGCTGGGGCCGCCGCTTGACCAGCAGCAGCAGTACGGCCAGCTGAGCCACGGTAAAGGGAATCACCGCAACAGAGGTCTGGATGGGATTCAGCCCCATCACCGCTGGCATAAACTGAAACAAATTGAACTGTACCCCCACCGTGGTCATGGTGTGCAGGGTGCCAATGGCCAGCCCCAGAGTGTAAATGCGGCGGCTAAACACCCCCAGCCGCAGCAGCGACGGCTGCCTCTGGCGGGCCCGACCCCGCTCCCAAAAGATCAGTATCCCCAGGCAAATTAGCCCCACCGTCATTAGCACCGGGGCCGCCGAAATGCCAAAGGGGGCCAGCACAAAATCGAGGGTTTGAGGGTCGCCCTTGGGCTGCCACCAGCCCAGTTCCGAGGCCAGGCTCAGCCCCACCAGGGTCAGCCCAAACCCTGCCACCGAGAGCAGCCCCCCCAGCCAGTCGGCGGGCAGCGTCTGGGCCGGAGTGGGTACCGCGATCGATCGCACCAGCCACCAGATGAGCGGAATCAGCCCCAGCTCAAAGGCAAAGGCCCAGCGCCAGCTAAAGTCAAAGGCCATCACGCCGCCGGTAATCGAGCCAACCAGGGCACCAAGTACCCCCGCGATCGCCAGGGCCACCAGTCCATAGCGCTGAATGCCTTCGCCGGGGAAGGTATCCATCAGGGCGACAGGGGTACTCATCAGCACGGCTCCCGCCACGCCAATGCACCCCGCCAGCCCCAGGGTAAACAGACCAATATTCGAGCTGAGCACAATCACCACCAGCCCCAGGGCAAAGAACCCGAGGGCGATCGCCAGCACCGGTCGTCGTCCCAGCCGTCGGCTCAGGTTTTCGGCGGTGGGGGTAAACGAGGCCGTCACCAGCGACATCAGCACCAGGGCCGACTGCACGTAGCCCACGCTGGAGTTAAACTCCTGCACCAGGGGCGGCATAATCGGCTGCACCACCCCAATCGTGTACGACAGCATAAACAGAATCAGGCACAGCCCCAGCGGCTGGCCCCAGGTTGCTAAAAATGGCTGCCGCAGGGCTGGTGGAGTGACCATCTGCATCTAGAGGGGTTAGGAACCGTTGGTATCTGGCTTAGACTCCTTGACCCTAGACTCTCCCAGCGGCGACTGACCGTTGCTGCCCTGCACCACAAAGGCGGGGGCGGCGTAGTCGGCGGCCAGGTAGTCGGCGGGAATGGTGGAGTGGTTGCCGTCGCGCAGGGCCGAGAAGGTGGGCGACAAAATTTCAATGTCGGCGGCGTTGCAGTAGTCCTGAATGTTTTGGTGCAAATGGGAGTAGATTACCGGCATCTTCTGCGGGTAAACGGTGTAGGCGTTGAGCTCGTAGCTAACGTTGAAGTCGTTGAGCGCGGTTTGCAGCACAAAGGGCTCAGGCTCAGGGCTGATGTCGGGGGTAGCCAGGGCGGCCTGGATTAGCACCTCATGCACCTTGCGCCAGGGCAGGTCGTAGCCGAGGGTAATGGTAGTGTGCAGCAGCAGATACCCGTGCGATTCGCGGCAGATGGCGCTGTAGTTGGTGACGTTGCTGTTGAGCACCGAGGCATTGGGAATGGTGACGGTTTCCTGTTTGGGCGTCAGCACGCGGGTCACAAACAGCGATTTGTCCTGTACTTCGCCCACAATGTCGTCAATGCGAATAAAATCGCCCAGCTGAAAGGCGCGGGTGTAGATCAAAATAATGCCCGACAGAGCATTGGCCACTGCCGATGACGAGCCCAGGGTGAGCAACGCCCCCAAAAAGATTGAAATTCCCTGGAACGCCGGCGAGCCAAACCCCGGCATGTACGGCCCGGCAATGACGAGCGCGATCGCCACAATCAGCAGCGTCGCCAGCCGAATCGTCGGCTGAACCCACTCGGGGTAAAACCAGGGGTAAACATCGTGACGGCCCAGCTCAATAATCACCTGCCGGGCAAACTCAATCACGTAGTAGGTGACAAAGGCAATCACGCCAAGCATGGCCAGCTCGGGCAGGTAGGCCACAAACCCCTGGGCCAGCAGGCTGAGGCGAAAGGCCATATCCTGCAGCAGACTGTCGCCAAACTCTGCCGTCGCCGGAAACTGGCTCAGCACGAAGGGCACATACAGGTACAGCGCTAGCAAAATGAGCCCAGGGCGCAGCAGACGCACCAGCCCGCCTAGCAAATAGCTGGTGGCCCCAGACCCCAAAACCTGCACCGACTGAAAGCGAATGGCCAGGGTATTGGCGTTGCGCCGCTGCTGAATATAGGTCAGCAGCCTGGAGCTGCCAAACAAAATTCCTCTCAGCACCAGAAACACCACAATGGTGCTGAGAATGGTCATGCCCAGGCTGGTGGCAATGCGCTGAATGCTGCGCTGCTCACGGTAGATCACAATTCCCTGCCGAATTCGCGCTACGGCCTCCGCCGCCAGCTCAGGGTGGGAGCGACCATCGTAGGCTCCAACATCCTCCTGGCGCACGGTAAACAGCACGGTGTCGCCCGCCAGCACCACGCTCTGGTTTGCTTCGGTCTCGGCGCGAATGGTGTCGGGGGCCAGGGTAGAATCAGCCGCGATCGCCCTCACCCGCTGGGTAATAATCGCGGCCCGCTCCTCAGCCGAAGTCACCCCCGCAATCCCCAGCTTGACGTAGAACAGCGGCTCTCCATTCAGCATCACCGGAAAGCCATCGACCACGTTGCCAACCACCGCCTGTGAGGGAACCGGGCTGGCGTTCTCGCCCCCAGGGTGATCTACCTCAGCCTGCTCTATCCCAGCGTTTTCTGAGGTTGGGGCTGTTAAGTCTCCAGTGGCTAGGGTGGGCGGCACGATCACCAGCAGCACCATCGCCAGGCTCAGCAGCCAGCCTCTGAGCTGTCGCTTTTGAACGCGCCAATCTGCTAAAAAACCCATAGCGTTGATTGCTAGTTGGCCGTAGACAATAAATCCCAGACTGAGCTGGGTATAAGCAGTGTATGACGACTGACCGCTGGGCCGACAAAATCATGTGTTTCCTTAAAAAAACGGGCGATCGCCCCTCCGTCCGATCTCCACACGCCCCGCACATCGCACGCTGAAACGCTTCAGCAAGTAAGTTGTTGTCAGTAAAGTGACCAGATGTAGGTTGCGGTTGATTACCGTTGGCGAAGCCTTGCCAAAGATAATCAACCAACTCCATGTGCACAGTTCATGGCACGCTGTAGCGTCACAATCAAAAAGCCGAGGGCCAAACGAATCGCAGCCCTCGGCTATTGACACACAAAATTTGAGGTCCTACAGCTTGCGAACGCTGGCCTGGCCGTCTTTGACTTCGCCCACCAGTACTTCGGTAGCCACACCCACAAACAAGCCGTTATCGAGCACGCCAGGGATGTTGTTGATCGTCTTCTCTAGCCCCGCCGGGTCATCGATCGCATCAAATTTCACATCCAAAATCATGTTGCCCTGGTCGGTGATCACCGGGCCGTCTTTTTTGATGCCCATGCGCAGGTCGGGCTTACCGCCCAGGGCCTCTAGCGCTTGGGTGACGGGGGTAACGGCCAGGGGCATGACTTCCACGGGCAGGGCAAAGGTGGTGCCCAGCTTATCCACCAGCTTCGAGCTATCTACCACCACGATAAATTCTTTGGCCAGAGAATCTACAATCTTCTCGCGGGTGTGGGCCGCGCCGCCGCCCTTGACTAGGTTCATCTGGGGGTCAACCTCGTCGGCTCCGTCAATGGCCAGAGCGATGTCGCCACATTCGTCGAGGGTGGTCAGGGGAATGCCGTACTGCTTGGCCAGCACCGACGCCTGAAACGAGGTGGGTACGCCCTTGATGTTGCTGATTTCGCCCGCCGCCAGCCGCTCGCCAATAAACTGGATGGCAAAGGCCGTGGTTGACCCCGTGCCCAGCCCCACCACGGTATTTGACTGCACCCGCGCCGCCGCCTGGCGACCCACTTCCTGCTTCATCAGCTTAACAGGATCCATTTCAGCCATAGCTCTGTTTTCTCCGTACGCTGCGTTTTCGGTCTCTAGCATGACCTAAAGCGGTGCGGCTGCATAGGGTGAGGGGATGTTGGAGGGTAGGTGGGTGGATGAGGGGATGGGTGGATAAGGGGATGGGTGGATAAGGGGATGCCGTTAGCTACCATCGTAGGGTGGGCATTGCTCACCATTCCTGCTTGCCTGCCATTCCTTCGTTTCTGCAAAGAGCTGTGTTCTGTGCATCAACTCCCGACGCTGCTGAGTAGTCTGCCTTCTACCCTGAGCCAGTCTGGCTACCAGCGCTTCTGGCACTGGCGGGGCTGGCGGGTGCGCTACTGGTTTCACCCAGGGCCAGCGAATGTGGACCTACCGCCGCTGCTGCTGATTCATGGGTTTGGGGCTAACCTGAACCAGTGGCGGCACAATCTGCCTGCGCTGAGTCGGGTGGCTCCGGTCTACGCCATCGACCTGCTGGGCTTTGGCGATTCTGAGAAGGCAGCCACCCTCTACGGCGCAGAGCTGTGGGCGGCGCAGGTGGCCGATTTCATTCAGGGTGTGATTGGTCAACCCGTGGCGCTGGTCGGCCATTCTCTAGGGGCGCTGGTGGCGCTGACGGTAACCCACAACCACGACGACTGGGTCAGGCAGCTGGCGATGGTTACGCTGCCGCTGGAGGGCAACCGCGAAGATTTGGTGCCGGGCTGGATCGCGGCCCTATCGCTGCGGGTCGAGAGCCTGGTGGCCAACCCGCTGATGATGCGATCGCTGTTTGCCCTCATCCGCCGCCCCAGCTTTTTGCGTCGAGCGCTGGCGGGCATCTACACCGTGGCCGATCGCGTCGATGATGACCTGGTGAACCTGTTTGCGCTGCCCACGGGCGATCGCGGCGCAACCCGCACCCTCTGCTATCTGGTGCGATCGCGCACGGCACCCAGCTTTAGCCCCTCGGTCAAAGACATGCTGGCCACGCTAGCGGTGCCGACCCTGCTGCTGTGGGGCGACCAAGACCGCGTGGTGCCCGTCGCCCAGTCGAAGGGGCTAACCGACCTCAGCCCGCTGCTGACCCTGGAGGTGCTGCCGGAGGTGGGCCACTGCCTCTACGACGAAACCGACGCCGACTTTAACCAGCGTCTGCTGAGCTGGCTCCAGACAGCTTAGCGCAGGATTCCAGCCGGTGCATCGCTAGCGCGGATGCACCCTACGGGTTGTCTACGCTGCCGCGCCTAGGGCAGTGACACTGGACCTGCCGGACGGCCATTCTGGCCTCGGCTCAGCGATCGCTTGGTGCGCCATTTGCGAATTGCCTGGGCCTCGCGCTGAATGGGGGTGAGATAGGCATCGGGGTTGAGCACAACCTGATCGTCATTAGGGCTATAGGGGGGGCGATCGCGGGTGTTCATGCAGCCTGCCAGGGCTTCGAGGTGGGGCTCTAGCTCCAGGGCGCGCTCTAGCTCATCTACGGTGGTGTAGCGATCGCGGGCATCGGGCATCAGCATTTTGTCGAGCACCATGGTCAGGTGGGGGCTAACGGTAGCGGTGTGGTGCCAGCGAATAGCGCCCGTCTGAGGATCCTGGTCAAACTCGATGGGGGTGCGGGCCGTCAGCAGGTAGAGGCTGGTGATGCCCAGGGCGTAGATGTCGCTGGCGTAGCAGGGGCGCAGGGCCAGCTGCTCAGGCGGGGCAAAGCCGGGGGTGCCCACAAACTGGGTGGCCGGAGCCTGCATCGAGACCTGGTCTTCGACATCGGAGAGAAACTCGCGCACGGCCCCAAAGTCGATCAGCACCAGGCGGCGATCGCGCTCGCTGCGAATGATGTTGGGGGGCTTAATATCGCGGTGAATGATGCGGTTGCGGTGAATGAAGCGCACCACTGGAATAATTTCGCGCAGAAAGTACTTCACCTGGGCCTCGGTCAGTCGACCCTGGCGACGCACTTCCTGCGCCAGAGTTTCGCCGTGGATGTAGTCTTGCACCAGGTAAAACTCGCCCCCGGTGGTGAAATAGTCGAGCAGCTGTGGAATTTGCGAATGGCTGCCCAGGCTGGCCAACGCCCTGGCCTCGCGGCGAAACCGCACCTTGGCTCGCTCTAGCGATAGCTCGCTGCCCGCCTTGGGGCAGAGCTGCTTGATTACGCAGTAGGGCTCACCCGGCAGGGTCGCGTTTTGGGCCAGATAGGTCACCCCAAAGCCCCCCTGGCCCAATTTCTTGAGCACGCGATAGCGATCGCGAAACAGCCGATGCGACTGGTAGTAGTTGCGAATTTCAGAGTTGGCTGCGCGGTCTAGGGATTGTCCTGGTGGATTAGCCATAATGTGTGTTCCTGGCCTCAAGCGAGGGGAAGATGCCTTTTCCCAGTTTAATCAGTAGCCTATTGGGCACTAGGCCCAGCTGCGGTGTAAAAATGCACAGGAACTCAAAAACGGAACGAAGGAGCCGACCGCAGGACGGCGTTTATCTCACTTAGACTAGCAATTTTCTCAACAATACCTAGAGATTTAGGGGTGTGTCAGCAGTAATGCTACGTTATCAGCAACGATTAGCCATCAGGGTACCATGACAGGCTGGCCCTGCTCGACTATAAATCTCTTCTCCATCTAAAGGTGTATTTTTGTTCAAGGGAATGTTTAGATCTCGCTTGGAAAGAGGTGGACTTTAAAGCAGGGACTGGTTGTGAGTCGATGCTTCAGCGCTTCGCCAAGCCCCCCAGCAGTTGACGTACTGCCCGGAGTCTGACGGCGGCTCCAGTCTCTTGGCCTGCCCTACACCGTTTCTCTAAAAGCCCAGATCGGCGCGGGCCAGTTCTGAGGCTTTAAATACAACTTCGTCGGGCAGTTCTTCCCAGGCAGTGGCCCCCACCTGGGTATAAAAAGTGCTGTCGTAGGGGCGGGTGCGCACCACCACGGGCATGGGCACCGCATGGCCCAGCACCAGCGCCTGCTGTTTCGAGTCGAGCTTGGCCAGCACCGATCGCAGGCTTTGCCCCCCCGACACCCCGGTAAAAATCGCGTCGATGTCCTTCTCGTCGTTAAGCAGGGCGGTAATGCGGGTGCCGATCTGCGACATCACCTCGTTGTCGATGCCCGAGGGCCGCTGGTCGACCACCAGCAGGGTGACGAAGTACTTGCGCATTTCGCGGGCGATGGTGCCAAAGATGGTCTGCCGCGCCGTGGCCGGGTCGAGAAAGCGGTGGGCCTCTTCGATGGTGATCATTAGCTGGCGGGGCCTATCGACCACGTTTTTGGTCTGGAGGTAGCGATCGGCCTTTTTGACGTAGCTGGCGTGGATGCGGCGGGCGATCACGTTGGTGGCCAGCATGTAGGCCAGCATGTTTGACTGCGAGCCAAACTCGACCACCACGTGCTTGCCGTCGTCGATCGCCGCCAAAATCTGCTGAATGTAGTTGGTACCGCTGGCCGCCTTCATATATTTAATGTCGGCCAGCCGGGTCAGCTTGCGCTGTAGCGCCATAATCGATGACTTGCTGCCCATCTTGGTCTCGCAAAATTCCTGAATCTCCTCGTTGGTCATGGTTAGCAGGCGGTTGATCCAGCTCTTGCCAAACTCGTTGCGCAGAATGATCGCGTTCTCCAGGCTGGCCTCTGACAGGTTCAGCTCGCCCCGCACCAGATTCAGATCTTCCACATCGATCTGATCGAAGCTGATGTAAAGCTCCTGGGCATCGCGCACCCCCCGCCGCTGGGTCGCCTCCGGGTCGAGGGTAAACATTTGCACCTGGCCGGGAAACAGCTGCCTGAGCCCCTTGACGGTGCTGAACTGCTTGCCCTCGCTGACCGCCTCCCAGCCGTACTCAGAGTGCATGTCGAAGATTAGATTAACCGCCGCCCCTCGCTGAATGGTGCCCGCCAGCAGCAGCCGGGTGAGAAACGACTTACCCGTACCCGACTTGCCAAAAATACCGTTGCTGCGCTCCACAAAGCGATCCAGATCGAGACACACCGGCACTTCCATATCGATGGGCTGGCCGATCGCAAAATTGCGCCGATGGGGGTCGTCCTCCCAGCCAAAGATGATGCGAAAGTCGCGATCGCTGGCGTCGTACACCTGGCTAAAGTGGGCCGGAATGGTTTTAACGGGCAGCAGCTCCACATCGGCGCTGCTCTGCACCTCCATCGAGGCGTAGCCTTCATTCTTTTTGCCTTTTGCTCTCTGCCCTTTGCCGTTTACTCCCTCACTCCCCATCCCCCCATCTTCCCCTCTCTCCTGCTGGGTAAACATCAGCATCGGGGTCAGGTTAATGGTGCCGTAGGTGCCCGTACCCGCGAGCACCTCCTGCAAAAACAGGTTTGACGGCTCCGGCGGGTGGGCCAAAATGCGCTGGCTGCCAGTGCCCAGGGTGACATCGGTGAGCATGCAGAAAAACTGCGATCGCCGCCCCTGCACCACCAAAAACTTGCCCACCCGCATATCTTCGACCGAGATATCGGGGTGCAGGCGCACCTCCAGCCCCTGACTCAGCGACCCCTGAATCACCGACCCTAGCGGCTGACTCATCCCCATTGGGCAATCCTCTGCGTGAGTTCAGTTGATTTTAATACATTTGTCCTGCTTGGGGACAGGGGTTGGGGGGGTTGGGTTTGCGGTTCATGGTTTACGGTTCACGGTTCACGGTTTGGGTATGCACGCATCCCCTGTACCTTGCACCGCACACCTTGCACCGCACACTCGTTACCCCAAAAAAGCGCCCGTGCAACCCTTTGGCCCACGAGCGCTTTCAAGCTTTGTTTGAGGGTCAGCACCGGGTCTAGAACTGCAGGCCGACGCCGCCCTGCACCGAGATGGCCATATTGCCGCCCTGACGGTAGGCATCAAAGGCAAAAATAGCGTTGCCAAAGGCCACCAGGTTGCTGTTGGGGAATAGGTAGTCAATCCCCGGCTGCAGCACAAACGAGGTTTTGTCGCCCACATTGGATGGATTGTCGTTGCCGCCGCTGACAAAGGACGCCCCTGCCCCAAGATACACATCGGTGTTCCAGCTCAGGGGTACATCGTAGGAAACGGTGGGCACAAAGGCAAAATCGCCGCCGAAGAGAAAGGCCTGGGCCCGCAGCGAAACGGGGTACCGCAGGAGTCGGTAGCGACCGGAGATCACCCCCTGCACACCGCCCCCCTGTCCGGTGGCGGCATCGCTGGTCAGGCCTACCCCAGCGCCCACCCCCACATAGCTACCGTAGGCCACCTGGGCCTGGGCGGCTTCAGGCGCGATCGCCGCCCCTGTCACGGTAGCTGCCGCCGCCAGCAGGGCGGCCCCTGCCGTATGCCCCATCCAACGCCCTAAGCTTTTCATGGAGTTACTCCTCAACCTTCAAACTAGTGATGTTGGCCGTTTGTGCTGGGCCTCTCGGTACCGACCTGAATCTGTCGCCGTGGGGCGATTTCAGCCACCATTGCCCTCAGCCTGCCGTAAGCTTACTCCAAGGTTCAGATTTCAACACACTGAATTTTCCCGAGCAAAGCAATGAACTACGGCCTATCCGCTCAGCAGCTTGAGGAAATTATCGAGTTCATCGCCGCCTACCCCCAGGTGGAAGAGGCGATCTTGTTTGGCTCCCGCGCCCTGGGCACCCACAAACCTGCCTCCGATGTGGATATCGCCATCAAGGGCGACGGGGTGAACTCAGCCCTGGCGGCTCGGCTCAAGTTTGACATCGAAGAAGATACCTATCTGCCCTACTTCTTTCGATTTCGTAGCCTACGGCACCATCACTCGTGAGTCCCTAAAGCAACACATCGACGAAAAAGGCGTATCTATTTATCAATCGAATGCATGACGTGCTAGATTTCGTCGTTGAAGGTAGTGGCTATCTGCCGGGCGAAATCTGCGAGAAAGCCAATACGGTCAAACATCGAGATTGCCCTGAGCGAAACGCCATTTGCAGACTCCTTAGCAACAAAGGGCGGATATACACTGAGTAATTGCCCCGGTATTAGTTTTCCGCCTTCACGCATAAATTGCAGCAACGGCTGGAGTGACAGAAATTCTACTGAATTCTCTTGGGCATGCTTTAGAAAAACCTCAAGATCTATACCGAGGCTCTCAACCTCTCCGACTTCGGCATTAAGCTTGTGAACGATACCCGCTCGTAGGACGAACTGGTCGCCGAGACAATCTTGGGCGAACGGCACATCTAATTCATTGAGCGCAGAGAATAGCTGATGTATTGCGAAATCTCCTGACCAGACTGTCCTAAGAGAATGCCATTCGGGAGTAATCACAGCTCCACGAACATGAAGACCGCCATCAAAGAGAATGAACCCGTTTACTCGATTGAGGATGCGCTGGTAATCCTCCGGAACCTGGTCCAGAATTTCAGAGTCAGTCATCTCAGGCCCAACGTATGTAAACTCTGACTGTTTCATATAAATGGGTTGCCATAAACAGAATGACTAGATGTAGGTTGTGGTTGAGGAAAGAAACCCAACATCCGCCTGGGCTACGATTCGCCAACTTATCCTACAAATACTAGGGTCAGGCAATTTAATTCAGGGAAAGTAGCGGTAAAATTCGCGGCGATGCAAAACGCGCATTAGTTCTATTGTGTCGCCATTTAGCTCAATGCCAATGCGGTAGTCACCAACTCGAATGCGGTAGCGGTTGGGTGCTCCGGTCAGAGCCTTAACGTTGGGCAAATCTTGAATTGAGTCTGACGAAGCTAGTGTGTTAAAAGCAATGTTGTAAACTGCTTGATAGACAGGCTGCTTCTTGAGCTTCTTCAGGTCTTTCAAGAAGAGTTTCCGGTAGGCAACCTTCAATCAATATCCTCCGCATCCTCTGCCTCTAGAAAAGCTAAAGCGTCTTCTCGATTCAGCAGAGGGGTTTCCTGAGCCTCATCCATGGCTTTGTTCAAGCAATAATCTTCCAAATTTTCGGCTAAATCTTGAATTGAATCGCCACCTTGGGGCAATAATAACCGCCATAGGTCAATGGGAATCACCACGGCTTTAGGATTGCCGTCGGCATCAGTGAGATAGTCAATAGCCCTGTTGGTCATGGTGATCACCCATCAGTTCAAGGGTTGAGTTTAGCCCGTATTTCGCATACCGGCGGCGATGCCGTTGATGGTGAGCAGTGCGCCGCGCAGCAGTTCGCCCTGGCTGTAGCGCGATCGAATTACCCCCGTTGCCGCCTGGTCTTTATACTGGCGCAGGCGCTTCAGCAGGGCCACCTGCAAAAAGCCCAGGGGCACGATGGTGCCGTTGCGCAGGTAGACCGATCGCTGTAAGTCGGGGTCGCTATCGAGCAGGCGATCGTGGCCTGCAATGTGCAACACCATGTCGCGGGTGAGGTAAAATTCCTGCGAAATCGTGTCAAACAGCTTCAAAAAGCGCTCTTTGTCGTCGGGGCTGGTGAGTTCGCGGACGTAGTGCTCGGCAATTTGCAGATCGACCTTGGCCAGGGTCATCTCGACCTTTGAGATCACCATTTTGAAGAAGGGCCATTTGTTGTAGAAGTAGCGCAGCACCTTGAGGTGTTCTTCGGGGGCTTCGTCGAGAAATTCTTGCAGGGCGGTGCCCACGCCGTACCAGGAGGGCAGCAAAAACCGCGCCTGGGTCCAGCTAAACACCCAGGGAATGGCCCGCAGGCTGCCCAGGTCTTTTTTGCCGCCGCGACGCGAGGGGCGAGAGCTGATCTGAAGCTGGCTGATCTCTTGAATAGGGGTGACCTGGTGGAAGAAGTTGACCAGGTCGGGCTGTTCGTAGATCAGCTGGCGGTAGTGGCTGCGCGATCGCGTCGCCAATTCCTCCATGGTTTCATTCCAGGGCTGAATGTCATCGACGCTGTTGCTCAGCAGACTGGCCTGCATGACCGCCGTAGTCACGGTTTCGAGGTTGTAGAGGGCCAGATCAGAGAGGTTGTACTTCGAGGCCAGCACCTCGCCCTGCTCGGTAATTTTGATCCGGCCCTTGATGCTGCGCCCCGGCTGGGCCAAGATCGCCTCGTAGGCAGGGCCGCCGCCCCGACCCACCGAGCCGCCCCGACCGTGGAAGATACGCAGCGACACCCCGTAGCGATCGGCGGTGGTTTGCAGCGACTGCTGCGCCTTGTGAATTTCCCAGTTGCTGCTGAGAAAGCCCGAGTCTTTGTTGCTGTCGGAGTAGCCCAGCATCACTTCTTGCAGCGGCACGGCGCGGGGGGTGGCAACGCCCCCTGGCCCCTGGTCAACGGGCAGGGCCGCCTGCCCCTGGAGCATGTTGAGGTAGAGCGGGGTTTCAAACAGCGCCTGCATGACCGCCGGGGCGCGCTGCAGGTCTTCGACGGTTTCAAACAGCGGCACGGGCTGCAGGCTGCTCAGCTCGGTGGTGGGGTCGTAGAGGCCCGCTTCTTTGGCCAGCAGCAGCACCTCCAGCAGGTCGCTGACATCGTGGCTCATGCTGATGATGTAGCTGCCGCAGATGTCGGGGCCAAACTCTAAGTGAAGCTGGCGCACCATGTGCATGGTGGCGATGGTCTCGCGGGTTTTGTCGGAAAAGGGCAGGTCGCGGGGGGTGAGGGGGCGACGGGTTTGCAGCTCGCTGACCAGCCAGGCCACTTTGTCGGCCTCGGGCAGCTCGCTGTAGGGCTGGGGCAAAATGCGCAGGTACTGGGCAATCTCGTCGAGGGCGTCGGAATGGCGCGAGCTTTCCTGGCGCAGGTCGAGCTGGGCCAGGTTGAAGCCAAAAATCTCCACCTGACAGATCAGGGTGCTGAGATCCTGGCAGTTGAGCCCGGTGGCCTCCAAATTGCGCTGAATCAGCCGCAGCTCGGCCAAAAACTCGTGGCCATAGCGATAGATGGGGCCGCCAACGGCATCACTGGAGTGGTCGGCAAAGGGGTCGCTGTGGTAAAGGCGCTGACTGCGATCGAGGGTGTTGTTGAGCCGCTGTTTGATGTAAGCCAGCTTGAGCCGGTAGGGCTCCTGGCGGTAGCGAATGGCTAGATTGTCGTAAACGTCGGGCATTTTGACCTGGTCTTGCTCCAGCGACTCCAGCAGCTCGGGCAAGACTTCGCTCCAGTGCAGCGACAGGCTGAGCAGATCGACCAGGCGATCGACCGAGGCGATGTACTTGCTGAGCACCAGATTGCGCTGGTAGCAGGCGGTCTTCCAGGTGACTTCGGGCGTGACCGAGGGGTTGCCGTCGCGATCGGCCCCCACCCACGAGCCAAACCGACAGAACCGATGGCGGGGCGGGTCGAGCTCGGGGAAGGTGGTGGCGATCGCCCGGTCAAACCGCTGATACAGCTGGGGCAGCGCGTCAAATAGCACCACCTGGAAGTAGTGCAGGGTGTAATCGACCTCGTCGAGCACCGAGGGCTTAAACTGGTGCAGCTCGTCGGTGCGCCACCAGAGGCGAATTTCCTCGGTCAGCTGCTCCTTGAGTTCTTCCATTTCCCAAGACGAGGCCAGGCCCAGGCCCTGGGCGCTCTCTTCGGCCTGATCCATCTGGCGCAAAATACTGGCGATGCGGCGCTGCTTGTCGCGAATGGTGTGGCGCACAATCTCGGTGGGGTGGGCGGTAAACACCAGCCGCACGTCAAGCTGATCGATCAGGTTTTGAATCACCTGGGGCGGCACGTTGAGCCGCTTGAGCGTGGGGAATAGCCAGTGGAAGGTGCCCGCCTCTTTGCGACCGCCGGGGGCATCGGCCACGCTGCGGCTGAGCAGATCGGCCTGGAAGAGGTTGCTCGCGGCTTCGCCATCGCTGCCGCTGGCTGCGCCAAAGAACGACTGGCCCGCCCGCTGGGCCAGTTCTGAGGTTTCGTAGGCGGCCCGGTACTGCTGCTGCTGGCCCCGCTGCTCGTAGTGCTGCTCGACAATGTTGATCAGCTGAAAGTAGAGGGCAAAGGCCCGCGAGGCCCGAATGGCGTCTTCGAGATCGAGGGCTTCGACCACCTCGACGACGGCCTTGACCCGCGCCTCGGCAGCGGTGGGGGCCTGACCCTCGGGGGAGCACATTTGCCTGAGCTGCTGTAGCAGCTTCAGCAGCTCGGGGCCGCAGGCGTGCTCCAGCACGTTTTCCCACAGGTCTTCGACCACTCGCAGCCGATGACGCAGCAGCAAATCCTGCCGGGAGGGCTGATCATCCACCGTGGCAGAAGGGCTAGACAGGTCGGCTTCAGCTGCGGGCCGGGTATCCCCGGAGGAGTGGAGCGTTGAACTCATGGGTATAACAGGCAGAGAGAACGGGGATATCGCAAAGATTCTATAGGATTACCCTAGTCTGAAGAAGTTTATCTAGATGAACAAATTGAAAACGTTACAGCGGCACCGGGGCTGAGCGAAGGGGCTAAGTCGTTTGCTGACAAGGGTTCTATGAATTCTATCAGGGATGGATTGGAGAGACTAATGGCCCAGTATCGGCTGGCAGAAATAGGACAAGCCTTGCTGAGAATAGCGGTATCAGGCATCAAGTAAAGGCTGGCTGACTGCTGCCGCAGAGCACTAGAGCTATTGTTGATCAACGACTGATGGCCTAAGAATTGGCCGCCATAGCCCCTGGCCTGTGTTTGGGGTCGGGCGTGGCAGCGCTGATGGCATAAGGATTGTGGACAAACTTAACCCCATGCTCTAGTCCGTCGCAGGCGTGGAGTGATGGGGCGATGTGGGCGGCATATTCAGGTTGGGGAGCCGTTCCCCAGCAAAGAGCTGTTCGCTGGACAGCCCCGCCTGGGTGAGCCCGTCGGCCAGGGCGCGGCCAACCGCAATGCCGATCAGCACGGGGGGCACCAGCAGCCCCACCATCACTTCGGTGGATAGGCGAGCGACTGAGGCAGAAGCGGAAGGACGAGACGATGTCATAGGACGGCAGCGAGAAGAAGGAACCGGAGCTGAGCTCAGACCTGGAAAATGGTGTGTGCAGATGCCCTGGGAGCCATTGCTCTGGGAATCACCATTGGCGTGTTTGATCTTTAATATAGTAAACGTGGCCTTGGCCCGGCCAGGCAGATCGAGGGGTTTTGGTGGAGGCGCTTGGGCTATCGTGCGGGCGAAGTAGCCAAGTTTTTGAAAATTGCCTCTTAAGAAATCGCCTGATTGGCGCTGGAGTTGGTATAAATTAAACCGACTGCGCCGCCGCTCGGCACAATCACCCTTGGGAGTATGGCTTTGGCTTTGCTGTTACCCTGACCCCCTATGTCTGTGTCTTTATCACACCCGACCTTTAGCCCCAATTCGCCAGCGGATAACGTGCTCAGCTGGCTCAGGGAAGCTATGGGGCTACCTGAGGCTGAGCTGCACATCAAGCTGCGGGGCAACATTCTCCATGTGCTGTGCGAGACTCCGACGGCACTAGAGCAGTCGGCGGTGCTGCTGAAGCTGGTGCGATCGCTGCTCGACGGCGGCGACGATCTGGTGCGCCAGCACTACCCCCAGGTGTATCAGCTCTACGTCTACAGCCGCCTCACCGGCAACCCCACCCCCGACTGGACAGCCCCCATCTATCTCAACCGGCTGGAGCGCCACCTGGGGCAGCTGGTGCTCGAAAACCAGGACGAGGCCGACAGAAAGGCTACCCAGTCGCTGCTGGAGCAGTACACCCAGGGCCAGCCCGAGCTATCGCTGGGGGGTGGGGCTGGTCACGGCGCGATCGTGCTCTCGAACCTGAGTTTGGCCCGCAAGGGCGACCCGGAGGCGATCGCCTGGTACCTGAGCGAAACCCTCAGCAGCCTGGATGTGGGGGTGTGGGTCAGCATTAAGGCCATTCCCGGTACCGCCCACCTGCACCGGATGGCCATTGCCCTCGACGGCGATTCGGCTAAAGTTGACGACCCGGCGGGCACCGATACGACCATCTCGCGGCTGTGGATTCTCTGTGAGGCGACCTACAGCCCCGACCCCTCGCTGATTGCCCGCCCCACCGCCGAGCGCCTGCGCCAGCTGCAGCTCACCCAGTTCAAAGATGCCGTGCTGCTGCTGCAGGTGCGGGGCGAAAATAAGCCCGACTGGAGCCTGCGCATTGACCTGACGCCGCCCGAAGAGATGCTGCGGGAGTGGGGCCGCTGGGGCGATGCCGATGCGATCGCGCGCTTACTTTCGGCAGCGGTAGCCAGCTGGCATTTGGGCGTCACCGCCGAACTCACCAACGGCACCCTGCACCTGATCTGCTCGCCCCAGAGCGGCGACCACGACACCCAGCAGGCCGAGGGCCTGGCGGCCCAAGAGGCTGTGATTGCGGCCCTGACCACCCCCCTAGAAGACCTTGCTCCCCAGGGCGTTCACCGGGCGGTGATCTACGGCCAGGCCGGGGCTGAGGCTACCCCCGCCTGGGTGCACTACCTCGATCTTCCTGCCGCCGAGCACAGCGCCCTGGCCGATACCCCCGAGTACCTGGGTCAGACCGGCGACCTGCCCGCGATCGCATTTTTGCTCACCCGCTTGCTTAACCCCAGCCTCGACGATCGCCTGGCGACCGGAGGCTACCGGGTGCAGCTTTTGCAGCGCGACGGCCTGCTGCACGTGATGGTGGATGGCCCCGTGGCCCCCCGTCGCCGCCTGGTGGCCCCCCCGATTACCAACTATCTGAGTGATCTCAGCCCCATGGGGCTGGAGGGGGTGCGCATCTACGGTCGGCGCTCGGGCCAGTCGCAGCCCGCCTGGAGCGCTGGTCAAGACTTTTTGGCCCGCCATCGCCGCCTGGTGCCCGAGTCTACCCCCGAATTCACCGCCTCTGATACCTACGTCAACGAGCTGCTGGTGCGCCCTGAAGGTCTGGTCAGCGCAGCGGAGATGGAGGCTGAGCTAGAAGAAGACATGGCCCTGGGCCAGTGGGTGCAAGACCTGCTGAGCCAGGGCCGCCAGCTGCTGCTGCGATCGCAGCTGCTGACCAGCGCCGCCCCCGACTCTGGCGATCATGCCGACAGCCTGGCCGACCTGGGCCGCGCAGACGGGCTCAAGATTGCGGTGGTGTGGGCGGCGGTGGGGGTGCTGGTGGCGCTCCAGATCGACTGGCTACTGGGTCAGGTCGTGAGCCCGCCCGCCCAGCAGGCCAGGGCCGAAGATGTCTCGCCTGAGGCCGCCGCTGAAACCCCTGCCGGAGCCGCCGCCGCCGCTGAACCCGCCGATCCTCTGGCCGACGACCTGGCCGAGCTGGACTGGCCCACCGCTGGTAGCGACAGCAGCTGGGCGGGCGGCGGCTTCACCAGCGATGACGACGACGGGCAGCTGACCACCAGCCCCAGTCAGCCGATTGTCGCGATCGACGACCTGGTCGATCGCGCGACGTTCCCCACCTTCAACAGCCAGCAGATGAATGAAAAGCTGGCCCTCTACTACCAGCGCCTGGAGCAGTCTGGCCCCCCGGACGTGATTATTGTGGGCAGCTCCCGCGCCCTGCGCGGGGTAGACCCGGTGGCGCTGCGCAAAGAGCTGGCCACCATTGGCTATGAAAATATCAGCGTGTTCAACTTCGGCATCAACGGGGCCACGGCCCAGGTGGTCGATCTGGTCATTCGCCAGGTGCTGGAGCCCGACCAGCTGCCCAAGCTGATTATCTGGGCCGACGGGGCGCGGGCCTTTAACAGTGGCCGGGTCGATGCTACCTACAACGCCATTGCCGCCTCTCCCGGCTATCGGGAAGTGGCCAACCGGCGATCGCAGGAGGCCGAAGTGGCCACCGATGCCGCACCCGATGCCGTCCCCGCCGCTGGCGACAGCGCGACCGCCACGGGGTCACTGCCCAGCAGCTACGCCGCCATGGATGAGTGGCTGAGCGAGCAGTTGGCCAGCGTTTCGGCTATCTACCCCGATCGCGATCGGCTGAAGGGCTGGTTTCAGCAGCGGCTGGTAGCGGCCACCCCCAGCCCCGCCAGCTCCAGCCAGGAGGCCCTCGACGCCGCCATGCCCGAGGGCAGCACCATCGACTTTGACGGCTTTTTGGCCCTCTCGGTGCGGTTTAACCCCGCCACCTACTACCAAGACTTCGCGCGCGTTTCGGGCCGCTACGACGGCGACTACGACAGCTTTCGCCTGGAGGGGCAGCAGTCTGAGGCCTTTGCCAACCTGCTCAGCTTTACCCAGGCCCAGGGCATTCCGGTCGTGTTCATCAACACCCCCCTCACCGACGAGTACCTCGATGACTACCGCCGCGAGGCCGAATCGGAGTTTCTGCGGCACATGCTCACCCTCTCCACCACCGAGAGCGGCTTTTTGTTTCGCGACTTTGCCCAGCTCTGGCCCGATCGCTACGACTATTTCTCTGACCCCAGCCACCTGAACCGCTACGGCGCGTATCAGGTATCGAGCGAACTGGGGCAAGACCCGCTGATCTCCTGGCCCCGCCCTGCTGCGCCCCCTGCGCCCCCTGCCACCCCATGACCCTGCCCTCCCTGGTCTACGCTCTCTTTTTGTTCAGCGTCGTCGGCGTCTTTTGGACGCTAGAGTCGCTCCAGGCGCGCCTGTGGCTGCTGGTGGTGGCCAGCCTAATCTTCTACGCCTCGCTGCAGGTGCAGTACCTGCTGCTGATGGTGGCGCTGCTGATTGTGACGTTTTTGGTTGGCAATGCGATCGCAACTCCGCTTGACTGGCGCATTCCCAACCCCCGCTGGCAGCTGGCCGAACGGGGCTGGAACCGCCGCCGCACCCACCTGCTGTGGCTGGGCATTGGCCTTAACGTGCTGCTGCTGGTGGGCTTTAAGTACGCCGAGGGGCTGCTGCGCTGGCTGGGTATTGGGGTAGGCAGCGCCCCCAGCGACACCCTGACCCGCATTATTATGCCCCTGGGGCTGAGCTTCTTTGTCTTTGAGTGCATCGCCTACCTGGTCGACGTGTACCGGGGCTCTCCGGCGGCGCTCAACTTTTCTGACTTTGCCGCCTACAAGCTCTATTTCCCCAAGCTGATCTCTGGCCCTATCACCCGCTTTCACCCCTTTATCGACCAGGTTGAGCAGCAAAAGCCGCCCAGCCTCAACACCGCCGTCGAGGGGCTGTGGCTGATCGCCTATGGCGCGACAAAAAAGCTGCTGCTGGCCGACCACATCGCCATTTTGGTCAACCTCAGCTTCGACAACCTGGAGCGGGCGGGCAGCGCCGATATTTGGCTGGCCACCTTTGCCTACGGCCTGCAGCTCTACCTCGACTTCAGCGCCTACGTGAACATTGCCCGGGGCAGCGCCCTGCTGATGGGCATCACCCTGCCGCAAAACTTCGAGGCCCCTTACTTCACCACCAGCCTGGCCGACTTTTGGCGGCGCTGGCACATGACTCTAGGCGACTGGCTGCGCAACTACCTGTACTTTCCGCTGGGTGGGTCGCGGCGGGGGCTGGTGCGCACCTGCCTCAACCTGATGACGGTGATGGTGATTGCGGGCATCTGGCACGGCAACAACTGGGGTTTTCTGATCTGGGGTGCCATTCACGGGGCCGGGCTGGTGGTGCATCGCCTGACCCAGTCGGCGAGCAAAGCGGTGCCAAAGCTAAAGGCCTTTTGGGGCTCGCTACCGGGCACGGTGCTGGGCTGGCTGCTGACCCAGGCGCTGGTGTTTGCCAGCTGGCTGTTCTTTCGGCTGCCCGAGCCCGATCGCTACACCCTGGCCCTGCAGCGAGCCTGGGGTACGCCTTCCGATGCCCAGTTTAGCCAGCTAGTCTATCTAGAATCGCTGGGCTTTACCTTTACGCAACTGCTGCTGCTGCTGTGGGGCGTGGTGGGGCTAATGGGCCTGTCGTACCTGATGAAGCGAGGCTTTAAGCTAGAGCTGAGCTGGCCCGTGAAGCTGCTGCTGGTGCCCCTATTTAGCCTGATGGCCTGGCTGCTGGCCCCGGCGGAGACGCTGCCGTATATTTATTTTGATTTCTAGATCGGTGGCTGCTGAAGCCATAGGTGAGTGAGCCTCTACCGGAGGTTGAGCGGAGTCGAAACCGATCCATCCAAAGCCCATGCAGCTACCTACTGAACAGCCCATCCTAAATACATTACGGCTGGTGCTGCGACCGTTCGACCTGGGGGATGTGGCGGATGTGGTGGCGCTGGCGGGCGATCGCGCTGTGGCCGAAAATACCCTCTCGATTCCTCACCCCTATACTGAGGCCGATGCTGAGGGCTGGATCAACCAGCAGCAGGCCGACTGGGCCGCAAGCAAGGCTTTGAACTTTGCCATTACCCAGCCTGACAACACGCTCTGCGGGTCGGTGGGGTTGAGGCTGTTTCACGACTACAACATGGCGGAGTTGGGCTACTGGATTGGGCGACCCTTTTGGGGCCAGGGCTACGCGACCGAGGCTGCTGCTGTACTGGTCGACTTTGGCTTTATGAACCTGGGGCTGAACCGCATTAACGCGGTGCACTTTGGCGACAACCCCGCCTCGGGCCGGGTAATGGAAAAGCTGGGCATGACGAAGGAGGGCTATCGGCGGCGGCAAACGCCCAAGTGGGGCGTGTATCGCGATGTGGCTCTCTACGGCCTGCTGCGCGAGGACTGGGAGCGGGGTAGGAATGGTTGACGCCAAATGTAAGGGCGAATCCGATTTCCAGAAGGCCAAACCGTAGGGGCATATCCTTTGTTGTCGTCATCACGCTTTATCCTGGCAGGAGGTCGCGGTATGAAAAAAATTAGCTATAGCAAAGATGTCGATGCTCTGCTGGTTGAGCTATCGCAAGAACCTATTGCCTATGCAGAGGAAGAGGGGCAAGTCATTCTCCACTATTCCCCCGATGACAAGCTGGTTTTGGTAGAGATCCCCTAGATTTCAGGCGCTTCATGTCGGAGGATACGGTTGCCGCCCTGCTTGCTTCGTAGATACGATTTGCTCCTGCTGCAATAGACAGTCGCGATTTCGCATCTGCACCGAGGCGGTTCAGAAGGGTAGAGGAGAGCTGAGGGCGATGGCATCCTTGCTGTAAGGATGGACGAACTGCAGCATCTCAGCATGGAGGTGGAGGCGCTGCCCCAGTTCACCCTGGCTCGCTGCGAGACCGTAGAGGCGATCGCCCCAAATCGGCGCATTTAACCCCTGAGGATCGGCGGCGTGGACGCGAAGCTGATGGGTGCGCCCCGTCAGCGGGTAAAAGGCGATGCGGGTTAGCTCTCCCTCTCGGTGCAGCACCTCAAACCTGGTTTGGCTGGGCTTGCCCTGCTGCCAATTCACCTGCTGGCGGGGGCGTTGGGTGGGGTCGCCCCACAGCGGCAGGTCGATGATTCCCGACGATTCGGCAATATTTCCTACCGCGATCGCCTGGTAGGTTTTGGCCACCTGGCGATCGGCAAACTGCTGGCTGAGCTGGCGGTGGGTGTCGGCATCGAGAGCCAGCAGCAGCACCCCGGAGGTGTCCTGGTCGAGCCGGTGGACGGGTTGCAGAAAGGCTCCCTCGGGCAGCGTCAGGCGCAGGCGAGAGAGGGCGCTGTCGGCGCGATCGCGGTAGCGCCCCGGCACCGACAGCAGCCCCGCCGGTTTATTCACCGCGATCAGCCAGGGGTCCTGGTATAGAACGGGGAGAGGGGATGGGTGGGGGCTGGGGTTGGGTGAGGGCGCACGGCGGTGCGCCCCAACGGGGGTATCTATCGAGGCCAACACCTGGGCCGACAGCCCCGACAGCAGAAAGCCCATGATCGGCTGGCAGCGATCGGCGCAGGCGTCGTAAAAGTGGCCCGGTTGTTTGTCGCCCTGGGGTGGCCCCCACCAAAACTCGGCCAGGGCCAGGGGTACCAGGCCGTGCTCGGCGGCGGTGTGCAGCAGCTTGGGGGCGCAGCAGTCGCCCGTGCCCGTGGGCAGGTTGCCCAACGATTGAATCGCCACCGATTCTCCGGCAAAGTTGGTGAGGCGGTAGGCGGCGTGCATGTCGGTCTGGAGCTGGCGCGAGAGGTCGCGGCGCTGCTGCTTGAGGGCGGCGATCTCCGCATCGGCGGCCTGAATGACGGTTTCTAAGGGGGCAAGGCGATCGCGCCACTGCTGCTTAAACTGCCGCAGCTCGGCCTTGTCGCCTCGGCTCGCCTGCTCCAGGGCGGCTAGAGCTTTCGTGAGGGGTTCGCCTGTCAGAGTATGGGGCAGGGTTTGGCGCTGAAGGTCGCGGCTCTGTTTGCGATCGCGGTGCCGCTGGTTTAACCCCTGGCGGGCCTCGACCTGCAGCAGCAGCAGTTCCCCATAGATCGCTCGCTCGGGCAATGATTGCAGGGTAAGCAGGCGAGCTTTGATCGTCGCTAGCTGGTCGAGGGTGCGAGCTTCTTGCAGGGCTACTCGCGAGCGTCCCGGTATAGGCGGCACCCAGCCGGGCACCTGCGCCTGCCCCTGCCACAGACCCGAAAACGCTTTTAGCACCCCAATGCCAGTCTGGGTTTGCACTAGCAGCACGCCATACATCTTGCCCTCGGCGTTTTCAGAGAGTTGAGAGGCTTTGAGCTGGGCCATCAGCTGCCGGGCTACGGCTTTGGCTAGCGCCGTGCGGGGCAGGCTGTAGTCTTGCCCAGTGCGGGGGCAGCGGCCCCGATAGTGGTAGTCAACGGTATCGGGGGCGGTCAGCGCTGCGCCAGTCAGCCAGTCATCTAGGGGAGAAAGCAGCGTGTCTTGCACGGTTCAGGCATAGATGTGTAGAGGGTAAGACTTTGGCCTATTGAGGTGGTTTGGTGGGCTTTATCTGGGGCGATCGCGATCTTAACAATAGATTCAATCCTAAGGCATCGACTGAGGCTGCTAATTTCTACCCTAGGGAAGATTGAAATTCATCTAGTTCTATCCAAAAGACTAGGATCTATCTAAAAGGAGATTGGGTAATAAATCTAGCGCTGGTATGGTAGCGATGCGTGATGCTGCGGTTTTGGCATCGGCGCTAACCTCGCAAAAAAAGATGATTCCCCATGACAGTAGACCTCAAAGTTGGAGCCATTTTACAGAGTAATGGTCAGTGTCGTTTTACGGTTTGGGGACCTGAGCTAGACTCGGTTGAACTAGAGCTAGTATCGCCCAAAAAAGATACTGTTTTGATGCAGAAAAGCGAGGATGGCTACTGGTCAACGACGGTTGAAAACGTGGCCGCCGGAGCGCAGTATTTCTACCGCATCAACCAGTCTGAAGATTTGCGGCCCGACCCGGCCTCTTTTTATCAACCCGAGGGGGTGCACGGCCCCTCAGCGGTGGTTGACCTCAGCCGCTACCAGTGGAACGACGACGGCTGGAAAAATATCCCCTGGTCTGACTACGTTATCTACGAAGTTCACATCGGCACGTTTACCAGTGAGGGCACCTTTGAGTCGGCGATCGCGCAGCTGGCTGACCTCAAGGCAATGGGCATTACCGCGATCGAAATTCTGCCGGTGTCGCAGTTTCCGGGCGAGCGCAACTGGGGCTACGACGGCGTGTTTCCCTACGCGACCCAAAACTCCTACGGCGGCCCAGATGGGCTCAAGCGCCTGGTCGATGCCTGCCACCAGGAAGGGTTGGCGGTCATTTTAGACGTGGTCTACAACCACTTTGGCCCCGAGGGCAACTACACCGGCTGCTTTGGCCCCTACACCACCGACAAGTACAGCACCCCCTGGGGCAACGCCATCAACTTCGACGACACCTGGAGCGACGGCGTGCGCCAGTACTGTATCGAAAACGCCCTCTACTGGCTGCGCGAGTTTCACGTCGACGGGCTGCGGCTCGACGCTATTCACGCTATCTACGACTTTAGCGCCAAGCACGTGCTGGCCGAGTTGGCCGAAGAGGTGGCCGCACTGTCTGAGCAATTGGGCAAACCCCTGTACGTCACCGCCGAGAGCGACCTCAACGACACCCGCATTATTCGCCCCGTCGAGCAGGGTGGCTTTGCCCTGCAGGCCCAGTGGTGCGACGACTTTCACCACGCCCTGCACACCCTGATTACAGGCGAACGCTACGGCTACTACCATGACTTTGGCACCTGCGAAGATTTGGCGACGGCGATCCGCGATCGCTTTGTCTACAGCGGCAAGTTTTCGCCCTTTCGGCGGCGGCGGCATGGCAACGATGCTACCGATTTGCCCTCGCACCAGTTCATTGTCTGTGCCCAAAACCACGATCAGATTGGCAATGCTAAGGGCTGCGATCGCCTCTCCAAGCTGGTTCCCTTTGATGCCCTCAAGCTGACGGCGGCGGTGCTGATTAGTTCGCCCTACATTCCGCTGTTATTTATGGGCGAAGAATATGGCGAAGTCGCGCCCTTTAACTACTTCATTGACCACAGCGATCCCGATTTAATTGAGGCCGTTTTTGAGGGCCGCAAGCGCGAATTTAAAGAGGCCCACGGCTTTGGTGAACCGGCCCCTGCCCACGAGGTCGCTACCTTTGAAGCCTCTAAGCTGAACTGGAATTTGCGCCGGTCAGGGCAGCACAAAACTCTGCTGAGGTTTTATCAGCGGCTGCTCGAACTGCGGCGGCAGCTTAAGCTCAATACCCCGTCCTATGCCAAAGATATAAATATCAATACGGGGCACGATTGCGATCAGCAGGTGATTGTCTACCAGCGCGCCACCGCCGATGGACTGCTGCTGTTCCTGATGAATTTTATGCAGGCTACCACCACAGTTAATGTTGAGCTGCCCCAAAAACCCTGGCAGCTACAGCTCGATTCGGCGGCCCCCGAGTGGGATGGGCCGGGGTCGTCTCTGCCCGAAAAAATTACCGCAGCGCAGACGCTAGAGCTGCCTTCTCTGAGCTTTACGCTGTATTCGGCGGCGTAGCTGGCGCGGGTGTTACTCCCTCGACTAAGGGTTCTAGTTTATTGAATTTCTCATCCTCTTTTGGAACTCGCCATGCGTATTCCCACCGCTACCTATCGCCTTCAGTTCAACCCGGAGTTTGGCTTTGCTGCGGCCCAAAGCGTTGTTGACTATCTCAAGAATCTGGGCATTTCAGACATTTACGCGTCGCCAATTTTTAAGGCGCGGCGGGGCAGCACCCACGGCTACGATGTGGTTGACCCCACTCAGCTCAACCCCGAACTCGGTGGTCAGGAGGCGTTTCAGCCGCTGATCGATACGGCACACCACCACGGTCTGGGCTGGCTGCAGGATATTGTGCCCAACCACATGGCCTACGACGGCCAAAACCGCTACCTCATGGATGTCATGGAGTACGGCCCCAACTCGCCCTATTTCGACTTTTTTGATATTGAGTGGGAAGGGCCTGAGGAACTGGGCGGCAAAGTACTCGCGCCTATGCTGGGCGATTTTTACGATCGCTGTCTGGAGCGGGGCGAGATTCAGCTCAGCTACGATGAGTCGGGCCTGAGCGTTAACTACTATGGCTTGCAGTTCCCGGTGCGAATTGAGTCCTACGGGCGGTTTTTGAGCTACCAGTCGGGGCGGCTGGCGCAGCATTTAGACAAGCGCGATCGCACGTTTATCAAAATTTCTGGCATTCTCTATCTGGTCAAAAATGCCATCGTCGATTTGCAGGGGCGCGAGTACCGCGACCAGGCCCAGTTTGCCAAAGGGCTGCTGTGGGATGTCTACCAGGACAGCGATGAAGTGCGCGAATTTATCGATCAAAACCTGGTCATTTTTAACGGCACTCCCGACCAGCCCAGCAGTTTTGATCTGCTCGACGAGCTGCTGTCAGAGCAGTTCTACCGGCTCTCGTTCTGGAAGGTGGGGGCAGAGGAGCTCAACTACCGCCGCTTCTTTACCGTCAATGAGTTAATTTGCCTCAAGGTCGATAACGAAGAAGTCTTTGACCAGACCCACGACCTGATCTGCCAGATGGTGAAGGGCGGGCAGTTTAACGGCGTCAGGGTTGACCACATTGACGGGCTGTACGACCCCACCCGCTATTTGGAGCGGCTGCGCGATCGCCTGGGCGATAGCTACATCGTGGTCGAAAAAATTCTGGAGGAGGAGGAAACGCTGCCCTCGGGCTGGCCGATTGAAGGCACCTCTGGCTATGACTCGCTGATTCAGCTTAACGGCATTTTTTGCCAGCAGGAAAATCAGGACTCATTTACCCACATCTACCAGCAGCTGACCGGCGAAACCACGCCCTACACCGAGCTGGTGCGGCAGAAAAAACAGCTGATTGCCGACACCAACCTGGTGGGCGACATCAACAACCTGGCCCGCTTTCTCAAGCGGGTGTGTCAGCAGTACCGCTACGGGCGCGACCTGACGCTGTACGGGTTGCGCACCGCCATCGAAGAGGTGCTGATTGCCTTTCCGATCTACTGCACCTACGCCAACGAAAAGGGGATTTCGGAGCGCGATTTAGCCTACGTGCAGGAGGCGATCGAGGCGGCCCGCCGGCGCATTCCCCAGCTGGTCAACGAGCTCAACCTGATCGAAAAGTTTCTGTCGCTCAACTACGAGGGCTCGCTGCCCGAGGAAGAAAAGGCCCAGTGGCTGCACTTTGTTATGCGTCTGCAGCAGTTTACCGGCCCGCTGATGGCGAAGGGCTTAGAAGACACCCTGTTCTACAGCTACAACCGCTTCATTAGCCTGAACGAGGTGGGTGGGTCGCCGGGGCATTTTGGCCTCTCGGTGCGGCAGTTTCACCAGCGGCAGCAGCAGCGGCAGCAGCAGTGGCCCCACGCCATCAACGCCACCTCGACCCACGACACCAAGCGCAGCGAAGACGTGCGGGCGCGGCTCAACGTGCTGTCTGAGCTGCCGACCGAGTGGGAGACGGCGGTGAACAGCTGGCGCAACCTCAACGGCAGCCACAAAACAGTGGTGCGCGATCGCGTGGTGCCCGATGCCAACGACGAGTATTTTCTCTACCAAACCCTGGTGGGGGCCTTCCCCTTTGACGACAGCGAACTGGCTAGCTTTAGCGATCGCATGGCCGACTACGTGGTTAAAGCGGTGCGCGAAGCCAAAGTGCACACCGCCTGGCTGCGCCCCGATGCCGACTACGAAGATGGCTTTGTGGCCTTTACCCGCGCCATTCTCACCCCCGGCGATAACAATGCTTTTCTCAAGGCGTTTCGTCCGTTTCAGCAGCGCATTGCCGATTACGGCATCTACAACTCGCTGGCCCAGGTGGTGCTCAAGCTGATGCTGCCGGGGGTGCCCGACATTTACCAGGGCCAGGAGCTGTGGGACTTTAGCGTGGTTGACCCCGACAACCGCCGCCCGGTCGACTACAACCTGCGCCGCCACTGGCTGCACGAGCTGCAGCACTGGGCCGAGGGCGACCGCCCTGGCCTGCTGCAAAACCTGCTGGAGTACCGCCGCGACGGACGGATCAAGCTCTGGGTGACCCACTGCGGCCTCTCGGCTCGGCAGGCCCACCCTGAGCTGTTTGAGCAGGGCGACTACCAGCCCCTCTTTGCCCGCGGCCCCGCCGAAGACAGCGTAGTGGCCTTTGCGCGGCAGCGGGGCCGCCAGTGGGTGGTGGCGATCGCCCCCCGCTTTTTGACCCAGCGGATTGCCCCTGGCGACTACCCGATTGGCAAAGTGTGGGCCGATACCACCCTGGCCCTACCTGGCCACGTGCAGAGCTGGCAAAACTGGATTACTGGCGAAACAGTGACCCCAGCCGAAGATACGCTCCTATCGACCATACTGGCCACGTTTCCGGTGGCTATCCTCATTGGCGAAGCCGCCGATTAACCCCTGTGTGAACAAAAATGGCCGCCCATAGGCGGCCATTTTCACAGCAGTTTGTGAAAGGGCCAATATGTCTGAGGCCCAGCCTTGTTTAGCTAGCTTCAGACATATCGTGATCGATTAGTTCTTTGACATGGGCGGGCTGAAGCTCAAGCCAGTCAATCATTTGGTTCAAATTCCAGCCTCTGTACTGTGCGATCGCGCGAATTTGAGCCAGGGTAATGGTTGGCGTAGGATCAATCAGCCAAGATTTAATACTGTTTCTGGGTAGTTTTAATAAAGCTTCTAGATTTTGTCTTTCGTGATAATAAGGTTCCCGTTTTAGCCACTCCAGTAGAGCCGCAGTATTCCAGGGATAATAATTTCGCATTATGCAGAAGCTCATTTGCAGTTGTCAAATATTGGGATCGAGAATCGACAATTCCGATACTAGAACCCAAAAGTGACAGCTTTGTGACTAGCGTTTCTACATTATTCCTTGTTATTTGGAGCCACGATAAAACAAAAATTTTTTGGCTAAGGAATATTTTTCGGCTATGTCCCGGCAGGTGGTGCCCATGGCCTCGTCAGCTATGGCGCGGCCCAGTATCTAAAGGCATAAGCTGATAGCTCAAAAGCGCCGCCCTGACAACCCTGGGACAAAGTTGTGACTGCCGATGATGCGATCGAGGATGAGAATAACCTCATCCCTGGTTAGTGCTGTTGTTAGGCCAAGCAGCAGGCACGTCCAAATCTCAGGCCCGCTGCTGACCATCGACGCTTGTTCACATCCCAGCCGACAGAAGCGATAGTTTGCTCTGATATGAACAGATTGCGTTTGAGCCGGTTAAACCGCCAGGAACTCCTGAATAATATCGTTGGTGAGTTCGCTGGTGGGGCCGTGGGCCACAATGCCGCCCCGCTGCATGGCGTAGTAGTAGTCGGCCTGGCGCACAAAGTGCAGGTGCTGCTCGACCAGCAGCACCGAAATGCCGGTGGTTCTGACAATTTTCTTTACCGCCGCCTCGATATCGAGAATGATCGAGGGCTGAATGCCTTCGGTGGGTTCATCGAGCACCAGCAGTTTGGGCTGCCCCATGATGGCGCGGGCGATCGCCAGCTGCTGCTGCTGCCCCCCGCTGAGGTCACCCCCCATGCGATCGAGCATGGTCTTGAGCACCGGAAACAGCTCGTAGATTTCCTCGGGTACCTCCTTGGTGGGCTTGCCCCGACTGCCCAGCGCCTCCTGACCGATAATCAGGTTTTCTTTCACCGTCAGCCGAGGAATCACCTCGCGACCCTGGGGCACGTAGCCAATGCCCATCCGGGCGCGGCGATCGGGAGAAAGCCCGTTCACGACCTGCCCCTCAAAGCGAATTTCACCCGTGCGAGGCCGCAGCACCCCCATGATGTTTTTCAGCAGCGTGGTCTTGCCCACGCCGTTGCGGCCAATTAAGCACACCATCTGTCCCTTGGGTACCGTCATCGCCACGTCCCGCAGAATGTGGCTTTCGCCGTAGTAAAAGTTCAGCCCCGAGATATCGAGCATGGGGGCCGTAAGCGGATCTTGAAGTGCGGGAGCGGGGAGGGTAGTGGTCATGGGTGGAAGTAGGTGATGAGGTGATGAGGGTAAGGAAGATGAGGTAGTGTCGGGGTATAAGGGGTCGGGTGCCTTTGAAGTGTGGTTAATATCTCTGGCAACCATCAAAAGGCACCCGACCCTGGGCTCAAAACTTTTAGCCTCGCGCCGCCAGTTCCTCCAGGGCGGCGGCTTCGAGGCGGCTGACGGTTTCGGGCGGCAGGCCCAGCAAATTCAGCAGTTTTTGGTAGACGACCGCTTCGCTCTGGTTGATTTGGTTGGAGCTAATTACCTCATAGCTGAGCATCAGGGCTTCTTCGCGCTGGGCCTCGGCAGTCAGCTGGGGCACCAGATCTTCCAGCGGAATTTCTTTGGCTAGAAGGTCTCTGAGATCGTCGCGCAGGCTGGCCTGCTCCTCGGGGCTGTGGGCAAACTTGCGGCTGAGGCGATCGAGAATCACCTCCTGCTGCACATCGGCAAAGTTGTCGTCGGCCCAGGCCATGGTGGCGGCAATGCGCAGCAGCAGCATTTGCTCAGGGGTAAGGGTGGTTTCCTTGCCCAGGTAGACTTCGATCACTTTCGGGTCGTTCTGAACCTGATCCATCGTGCCTTCGCAGAGCACAGTGCCCTGGTGCAGAACCGTGACCTGGCGGGCAATCTGGCGCACAAATTCCATGTCGTGCTCAATCACCACAATGGAGTGGCTCTCGGCCAGCGACATCAGCAGCTTGCCGGTTTGCTCAGTTTCTTCGTCGGTCAGGCCTGCCACCGGCTCATCGACCAGCAGCAGATCGGGCGACTGGGCGACCAGCATGCCAATTTCGAGCCACTGCTTTTCGCCGTGGGAGAGCAGGGCAGCGGGCAAATCGGCCTTGTGGTCGAGGCCAATAGTTTCGAGCAGACCACCGACGGTGCGCTTTTCGGCTGTCGGGGTCTTTTTGAACAGGGTGGCAAAGACGTTTTTCTCTCGGTTGCAGGAGAGCTCCAGGTTTTCGCGGGGCGTGAGGTTGAGGTATACGCGGGGAGTCTGGAACTTACGGCCAATGCCGAGGCGAGCGATCTGGTGCTCTTTATACTTGCGCAGGTCCTGACCTTTGAAGTAAGCCGCTCCTTCGGTGGGCTTGGTTTTGCCGCTGATTACGTCCAAAAAGGTGGTTTTACCGGCACCGTTGGGGCCAATGATGACGCGCAGCTCGCCCTCATCCATGCTGAAGTTGAGGTTTTTGAGAGCCTTAAAGCCATCAAAGCTAACGGTGACATCTTGAATATCCAGAACTTTAGTGCTCATGGGGGAGTAGATGAGTGGATGGGTAGGGTGGGCAATGCCCACCATAGGAGCTGTCCGGGTAAGTTAGAGTGGGCAATGCCCACCACGGGAGCAATTGGCCGGGTAGGGTGGGCACTGCCCACCATTGACCAACGGGGTTGATAGAGATTGTTTACTGGCTTTGCCTGAATCAGGTTTGGTGCATTGCTGGCGCGAATGCACCCTACAGTGACTGTGACCTGTTGTTGGGCTTGGGCAGTTGGGGGCATTGCCCACCCTACTTTTCGGCGAATTCGGGAGTTTCGGCCACCGTTGCCACCTCGGCAGTGTCTTCGAGGTAGGGCAGGTCGGTGGGTGCCAGTCCCAGGGCTGAACTGACCATGGAGCCAAACTGGCGGCGACCCCAGCCAATGATGCCGTCGGGTAGGGCGGTGACCACAATCAAAAACAGCGCCCCCTGGAAGAACAGCCAGACGTCGGGGAACCGCTCGCTGAGCAGGCTACGGGCCATATTGACCAGCACTGCGCCCAGAATGGCCCCCACCAGGGTGGCACGACCGCCGACGGCAACCCAGATCACCATTTCAATGGAGAAGGCAATGTCCATGAACTGGGGGGAGATAATGCCGGACTGCACGGTGTAGAGGGCACCGGCGATGCCTGCGATCGCCCCAGAGACCGCAAACACCAGCACCTTAAACGCCGTTGGGTCATAGCCCGAGAAGCGCACCCGGTTTTCGTCGTCGCGGATGGCCACCAACATGCGGCCAAAGCGTCCGCTGGTCAGCCAGCGGCAGAGAGCGTACATCGCAATCAGGGCGATAACAGTGCTGATGTAGAAAAACATCCGCATGCCGTCGCTGCCCACGGCCTGGCCCATAAACACTGAGGTCGAGGTTTTGAGGCCGTTGGTGCCGTTGATCAGCTTTTGCTGACCGTTGAACAGGTTAAAGAACACCACCAGGGCAGCCTGGGTCAAAATTGAGAAGTACACCCCGCGAATGCGGTTGCGGAAGACCAGGTAGCCCAGCAGCCCCGCCACGATCGCCGGAATAGTGAAAATCGCCAGCAGCGTAAACGGAAATGAGTTAAAAGGTTGCCAAAACCAGGGCAGCTCGGTGACGCCGTAGAGACCAAAGAACTCAGGCAGCTGGCCCTCGCCCAGGGTGTTGAGCTCCAGGTACATGGCAAAGGCGTAGCCGCCCAGGGCAAAAAAGATGCCGTGCCCCAGGCTGAGCAGGCCGGTAAAGCCCCAAATCAGGTCAATGCCTAAGGCAACAATGGCCAGGGCCAAAAAGCGCCCCAGCAGGTTGAGCCGAAAGCCGGTGAGCAGCATCGGCATAATCAAAATCAGGATCAGCGCGATCGCAATTACCGCGATCGCCTCGATCATAAACTTGCGTTTTTGGCTGGCCTGCGCGGCGCGGCGCGGCTGCGAAGTTACTGTAGTCATAGCCCTATAGCTCCACCGAACGACCCTTCGGCGGGAACAGCCCAGCGGGCCGCACCTGCAAGAAGGCAATAATCAGCGCAAACACCATGACCTTGGCCATGCTCGTGGTGGCAAAGAACGTAAAGAAAGCAATGGCGGGCTGGAAAAACGCCGTCGATGGCAACAGCAGCGCCATCGTGCCAGACCCGACCAGATAGCTGGTCACGCCAATAATCAGCGCCGCCACAATGCTGCCCACTAGCTTGCCGACTCCGCCCACCACCACCACCATAAAGGCGTCAACGATGTAGTTCGACCCCAGGTTGGGACCGACCGAGCCCAGCAGCGTCACGGCGCACCCCGCTATGCCCGCCAGGCCAGAGCCCAGAGCAAAGGTAATCGCGTCAACTTGCCCGGTGGGAATGCCTAAGCAGGCGCTCATGCCGCGATTTTGGGTGACCGAGCGAATGCGCAACCCCCAGGCCGTACCGTTGAGAAACCAGTACACCGCCACCAGGCAGAGGGCCGTCAGCACAATGATGAACAACCGGGCCGAGGGAAACTGCAGCGTGTCGCCTACCGAAATGCCGCCCCTTAGCCAGCTCGGCGGTGTCACATCCACATTGCGGGTGCTAAACCAGGCCCGACTAAAGGCGGCGCTGGTGCCGCTGCTAATCAGCACCCAGGCCAAGACTGAAATGGCGGCCGAAAGCCCTAAAAACACAGGGTTAGCCCACGACTGAATGCGTTCCCAATCGGTGTAGCGAGTCAGCACCCAACGCCCGACCAAGAACAGCACCGCAAACATGACCAGGCCAATCACCATCGGCAGGCTCACGCTGCGGATGAACTGAATCAAAATTAAGCTCACCCCCCAGGTGGCCAGCAGCGTCTCCAGGGGTCGCCCGTACAGGTAGCGAATGACGGTGCGCTCTAGCAGCAGCCCCAGCAGCGCCGCCACTAAAAATGCCAGCGGTAGAGCCGCAAAAATGTAGAGATCGGGGGCTATACCGCCCATGCTTTTGGCCACATTTTGCACTACGAAGGTAGTGTAGGCCCCAAACATCATCAGTTCACCGTGGGCCAGGTTGATGACCCCCATTAAGCCAAACACAATGGCTAAGCCCAAGGCCACAATCAACAGCACCGCACCAATGCTAATGCCATTAAAAAGGCCGCCAATCAAGCCTTCCAACACAGCGTTTACCGATTTAAGAACAACACAGAACGCACTAAAAAATTAATCAATCCTGATGGATACCAGGCTCAAACGTCATAGAGATACTAAACGCAGCCCTACAGCAAGAAATGTCCATGTTTGACAGTTTCGCCTTGTTTCAGGGTTCCACTGCAAACCGTGCCAGCCCTAATTCGATTGAGTCATGGTTAAAGAATGACTAAGCCCAAAATAAGAGAACCAAACATTCTAAAACGTGCTAAAAGCTTAAGCCTAAAAGGTTTAAGCTAAGACGCTTAAGTTCCTTAATGAACTGTCAATTTAGAGGTCAGCAGAAAAAAGTTTGGCCCAGGCTTTAGGGGTGTCTATACAGACAGCGGGGACACAGCCTGCTGCATCCCCGCCAAACGTTCGTTCGACAGCGCCGCGATCGCGGCTACAGCCCAACCTTAGATCTCGAACTTGCCACCCTTAGCTGGGTCAGACCAGTCGCAGGCAAAGCCGATGGTGTCGGGCACAAACTGGTTCCAGGGCTGAGGATCGATGGGACCATCGGTCTCCCAAACGATATTGAACATGCCATCGTCCATCACTTCCCCAAGCCGCACTGTCTTAGACAGGTGGTGGTTGGCGTTCATGGTAACGGGGCCTTCGGGGGCAGCCATTTCCTGGCCGTAGGCTGCCGCCCGCACCTCAGGAATGTCAAAGGTGCCTGCGGCTTCCACCGCCTGCTTCCACAGGTAAACCATGATGTAGGCCGCTTCCATGGGGTCGTTGGTGACTCGGTCTTCACCAAACTCAGCTTTGAAGTCGGCTACCCACTTCTCGTTCTCGGGCGTCTCTACGGTTTGGAAGTAGTTCCAGGAGGCTAGGTGGCCGGTCAAAAACTCGGGGCCGATTTGGCGCACTTCTTCTTCAGCCACGCTCACCGACATCACCGGGTATTGGTCAGGGCCCATGCCTGCACCCTGCAGCTGCTTAAAGAAGGCTACGTTGCTGTCGCCGTTGAGGCTATTGAAAATGACGCCACCGTTGGGCAGAGCCGCTTTGATTTTGGTGATAATCGGGGTAACTTCGGTGTTACCCAGGGGCAGGTAGTCTTCGCCCACGGTATTGCCGCCCTTAGCCGCCAGCTGCTCTTTGATGATGGTGTTGGCGGTGCGGGGAAACACGTAGTCAGAGCCAACCAGGAAGAAGTCAGTGCCCTTGTTTTCCAGCAGCCAGTCTACGGCAGGCTCGATCTGCTGGTTGGGGGCGGCCCCGGTGTAAAAGATGTTTTTGGAGCACTCTTGACCCTCGTACTGCACGGGATACCACAGCATGTGGTCTTTCGATTCGAACACGGGCAGCACGGCCTTACGGCTAGCTGAGGTCCAACAGCCAAACACTACAGCAACCTGGTCCTGGTCAATCAGCTTTTCGGCTTTCTCTGCGAAGGTGGGCCAGTCAGAGGCCCCATCTTCTACTACGGCCTCAATTTGCTTGCCTAAAACGCCGCCAGCGGCGTTGATCTCTTTGATGGCCAGCTGCTCAGCATCCACAACGGTGGTTTCACTGATGGCCATGGTGCCGCTGAGGGAGTGCAGAATGCCGACCTTGACAGTCTCTCCGTCGCCAGCGGCTGCTTCGGTACCGCCGTCAGCAGCCCCGGTATCGGTGGTGCTGCTGCTGCCGCAAGCCTTTAGCAGCATAGAGGTGCCCAGGGTCGCAGACCCGTACACCAAAAACTTACGCCGATTAAATCGAGTTACCATTCAACCTCGCTCCTGACTCACTTTAATGGGAAGAGTGTTTAACCGAAAATTTACGCAGACCGTCAGAGTGGATATTAGGGTTAGTAATGGACAACTAAGTGTAGTGTTTGATACCAAAAAGCCCAACTTTTTTGTAACGTTTCCACCGCTCCGAAAACGTTGACAACCGTCGTGAGACAGATTTTGCTCGATAACCCGCAAGAGAAGGCCCAGCTGGTGCTGTTCTAGAACTTGGGGATCGCCTTGAAATTAGGGGGCTTACGGCCATTAGTCGGCTAAGTGGGTGCCTTTTTTGCGGCCCAGAGAATTTAGCGGCGACTCGATATCAACATCGCTAGTTCCTGGGCTGGCCCAAGCGATCGCCTGCATGATCTCAACGGCTGGTCAGGGTTGCTGGTTGATCTGCCGCTGCGTGGTAGCCAATAAAGTCGATGATGGTGGCTAGCCCCTCCTGAGTTTTGAGGTTGGTGAAGCCAAAGGGGCGATCGCCCCGCATCTGCCGCGTATCTCGCTCCATCACCTCTAGACTGGCCCCCACCATGGGAGCCAGGTCAATTTTGTTGATTACCAAAAAGTCTGACTTGGTGATTCCCGGCCCGCCCTTGCGGGGAATCTTGTCGCCAGCGGCCACATCAATGACGTAGAGGGTTAAATCGACCAGTTCGGGGCTGAAGGTGCTGGCCAGGTTGTCGCCGCCGCTTTCCACAAACACCAGATCCAGCGGGTGAAAGCGGGCCTCTAGATCTTCAATGGCGACCAGGTTCATCGAGGCGTCTTCGCGAATGGCGGTGTGGGGGCAGCCGCCGGTCTCGACCCCGACAATGCGATCGGGGCTGAGCGCCTGGCTACGTACCAAAAACTGGGCGTCTTCCTGGGTGTAAATGTCGTTGGTGACCACGGCAATGGAGTAGCGATCGCGCAGCGCCTTGCACAGGCTGTCTACCAGGGCCGTCTTGCCCGAGCCCACTGGACCCGCCACACCGACACGAAAGGGACTGGCGCGAAAGGGAGTTGTCATAGCCGCTCAATCGAAGGTAAGGATGCTCGATATCTTACACCCAAGCAAAAGACCCCGGAGGTTTCAAAAACCTCCGGGGTCTAGGCCGACTAGCAACCCCAGACTTTCTTGGCTGCTAGCTGTACTTTTCGTTAGAGGCGGTCTCCAGGTCAAACAGCACCTGGAGGGTTTGCATCGCGCGCTTGCGAGCTTCGATGTCGCGCTGGGCGCGCAGCTGCACCATGGGGTCGTGGAGAATTTTGTTGACAATGCCGCGGGTGAGGGCTTCGATCACCTCCTGGTGTTTTTCAGCGAACTCGCTGCCCAGTCGCGATAGGGCCTTCTCTAGCTCCTGCTCACGAATGGTTTCGACTTTGCTGCGCAGGCTGCTGATCGTGCTGACGGTGTCGAGCGATCGCCACCAGTCCATAAAGCTCTCCACCTCCTGGTCGAGCAGCCCCTGGGCCTCCATCGCCATCCGGCGGCGGCTGGCCTGGTTTTGGGCCACCACGGCCTTCAGGTCATCGACGTTAAAGGCGTGGACGTTGTCCAGCTCATTGGCGTTGGTGTGAACGTTGAGGGGCACCGAAATGTCGAACACCATCAGGGTGCGGTTGTTGACCAGCGGAGCCAAGTTGTCGCGATCCAGAATGGGCTCGGTGGCCGAAGTACAGGTAAACACCACGTCGCAGGCCTCCACCGTCTCCAGCATGGCGTCGAGGGTGCCGGTGCGAATGTTGGCATCGGGGAACTGCTTGGCCAGTTCGTTGGCCCGATCAATAGTGCGGTTGAGAATGGTGATAGTGCAGGAGTCTTTAGAAACTAAGTGCTGCACCAGCAGGCGCGCCATCTTGCCCGCCCCCAAAATGCTGACGTGGCAGCTGTTCAGGTGTGGCACCTTCATGCGGGCCAGCTCTACGGCGGCGGAGCTAATCGAAACGGCCCCGGTGCCAATGCTGGTTTCGCTGCGCACCCGCTTGCCGGCGGTGAGCGACTGCTTGAGCAGTCGATCGAGCACCCGGCCAATGCTCTTGTGCTGCTGGGCCAGCTGGTGGGCGTGCTTCACCTGAGCCAGAATTTGGCCTTCGCCCAGCACCAGGCTGTCGAGGCCCGCCGCAACGCGCATGAGGTGGTTAACGGCATCCTGATGCAGCAGAATGAACAGGTGCTGGCGCAGCTCGTAGAGGGGTAGGCCGCTGTGCTCAGACAAAAACTGGGTCACTTCGCGAATGCCCTGCTCGGTGGCCTCGGTAACGATGTGAATTTCGAGCCGATTGCAGGTGCTGAGAATAGAGACTTCGTCGATGTGAGGGCAGTGGGTGAGATGGGCGATCGCATCACCTGTCTGAGCCGTCGGAATGCTAAGTTTTTCGCGAATTTGTACCGGGGCGGTTTTGTGGCTCAGGCCAATTACGGCGATATTCATTCTTCCTCCACGCGTTTAATTAAGTCACCTAATTTATGGTGTCGGCAGCCCCCTTACCAGGGCCACAAGTTTGCCAGGGTGAGCTGGGGTCAAGGGTTACACCGTACACAATTGCCAATATGTTTGAACTTAGAGATAAATAGGGCTCGACTCAAGGAAACTCAACAAAAGTCCATCAAAAACTGTGAACATAGCCCAAAAAAAAGATGCGAAGAACCCGCATCTCTAGGTTAACGAATTGGAGGCTATCACCTGAACGTTTCCTGCACTGGCGAGAGCCATCTTGGCCGAGTTTTAGATGTTCTCTCGGTCCTCGCTCGCTATAAAAAGTTGCCCTCTGCCCCCTAATTGTAAAGGGGGGCAGAGAGAGGTCTTGCAATCAGCCTCGCCTAGCGCTGAATTCGTTAAATTAGCGTAGGTATCTAGCGAATTTGCAGAGACTTGGGCTGGTCAACCATGTGAATAGTATCCACAAAGCGGGCGGTCTTCGACTGGCTGGAGATGACCAGCGACTGAGTGCGGACGCCGCCGTGGAAGAAGCGCACCCCGTTCATGAGTTCACCGGAGGTGATCCCGGTAGCGGCAAACAGCACGGTTTCGCCAGAGGCTAGCTCATGGGCATCGTAGACCTTATCGATGTCGGTAATGCCCATTTCGTTCAGACGAGCGATGTTGGCCTCTTTGCTTTCCCCAATCAGGCCGGTTTTAACCACTGACGGGTCGTAGATCAGCTGCCCCTGGAAGTGGCCCCCCAGGCAGCGCATAGCGGCGGCGCTAATCACCCCTTCAGGGGCAGCGCCAATGCCCATCAGCGCGTGGGTGTTGGTACCCGAGAAGGCGCAGGAGATGGCGGCACCCACGTCACCGTCGCCAATCAGCTTGACGCGGGCCCCGGCATCGCGAATTTCTTTGATCAGGTCGTTGTGGCGATCGCGCTTCATGACTACAACCACTAGCTCATCGATCGCGCGATCGAGGCACTCGGCCAAAATCTTGAGGTTCTCGGTGGCCGACTTGTTGATGTCAACTTTGCCCTTGGCCTGGGCCGGAGCCGCCAGCTTCTTCATGTAGAAGTCGGGGGCCGCAAAGAGGCCTCCTTTTTCAGAGATCGCCAGCACCGCCATCGAGCCGTTTTGGCCGTAGGCTACCAGGTTGGTGCCTTCGCAGGGGTCAACCGCGATGTCAATTTCAAGCAGTTCGTCGGGGTTGCAGAAATCTTTGGCGTTTGGCTGGGTGCAAATGCCGACTTCTTCCCCGATGTAGAGCATAGGAGCATCGTCCCGCTCACCCTCGCCAATCACGATGCGACCGCGCATGTGAATCTTGTTCATGCGCTCCCGCATGGCTTCTACGGCCACCTGGTCAGCGATATTTTTTTCGCCCTTGCCCATCCAGCGGGATGACGCGATCGCAGCCTGTTCGACAACCTCAATAATCTCAAGACCGAGGGTACTTTCCACGGGATCAATCCTCCAAACTGCCTATATTTAATGGGTTTTAGCGTTCCCCACCTCGACTTCTCAGTCTATCAGACGGTGGGATCAAGGCATAGAGAATCAGGGCACGGCATACTCTGAGTTCACCGCAGGCAGCTCGCCCCGCTCTACCAGCGCCTGGTGAATCATCGCCACAATCTCGGCGCGGGTCGCCGCCTGGGCCGGTTTGAGCTGGTCGCGCCTGGGGTAGTTCACCACCAGGCCGTTCTCGGTAGCAGCGGCCACCTTGGCTCTGGCCCACTCGGGCAGAGGCCCAGCATCCACGAACGATTGCAGGGTTTGCTCAGGGGCAGGCGACGGCTCCAGGTTGAGGCCCGTGGCGAGAGACACCAGCACTTCGTAGCGGGGCACCGCTTGGTCGGGGCGAAAATCACCCTCTGGATAGCCGTTCATAAAGTTTTGGCTGACGGCGTTGGCGATCGCCGGAGCCGCCCAGTAGCTGTCGGGCACATCGGTGAAAGCAATTACCGAGCCCTCTCGCGGCGCATCGCCAAAAGCTTGACTAATCAAGGCCGCTAGTTCAGCTCGGGTGAGGGGCTGGTCAGGCTGAAAGCCGCTCTCCGGAAAGTCGGGCAGGTACCCCTGGTCAAACATGGGCTTGATGAAAGGATAGGCCCAGTGAGTGGGGGGAACATCGGAAATATCGAGGGGCTGAGTGGTTTCTGCGGCGTCGGTGGCTGGAGCGGCAGGGGCCGTATTGGGGACCGCCGGAACGAGAACAGCTTCGTCGCGCACAGCCGCACCAGAACGCCGGGTCTCGCCATCCAGGTCGGAACTCACGGCGCTATCGGGAACATCTTCGCGGGGGCGATCGCTTCGCTCTAAGACCCGTGGTTCAAAGTCGTCGGTCTCTGCCTCGGCTTCCGGTAGCCCAACTGCCGGTGGATTATTGGCTCGTCGCTGCAGCAGGTCGGCTCCGGCCCACAGGTTTGAGTTGCGGCTCAGGCCCCACCACAGGATGGAGCCTATACCGACAAAGGCCAGCACCACCGCCAGCAGCTCGTCAAAATCCAGGATCCGGTTGCCTTGGGAAGGCGATCCGGTAGCGGGGCGGATTGGATCGGGCTGATTGGGCTGGTCGGGGGGCAGGTTTACCATGGGGGCGGGCTGGGGATAACGTCCAGGGTTATCCTACCAGAGCGGGCTGGCGGACTGGAGTGACGATCGGATTGCCCTCGTCGTCGAGGTCTAGCTGAGCGCGATCGCCCTCCTCCAGGGTGCCGACCAAGATGGCCTCGGCCAGGGCATCTTCGACCAGTCGAGCAATGGCGCGGCGCATCGGGCGAGCCCCGTAGCGCTGGTCGTAGCCCTCGGTCGCCAGGCGAGCCCGGAAGGCATCGGATAGGGTCACCATCATCTGGCGGTCGGCCAGGCGACGGTTGACCTGCTCCAGCATCAGGTCGGCAATCTGGTTCACCTCGTCGCGGGTGAGCTGACGGAAGACGATGATCTCATCGATGCGGTTCAGCAGCTCGGGACGGAAGTACTGCTTCATCTCCTCGTTGACCAGGTTGCGGATGTTGATGTACTGGCTGGTGGCCGCATCGGTGGTGGCAAAGTCAAAGCCCAGGCCGGTGCCGCCCTTCTCAATCACCTGCGAGCCAATGTTAGAGGTCATGATGATCAGCGTGTTTTTAAAGCTCACCGATCGCCCCTTGGAGTCGGTCAGCAAACCGTCATCGAGCACCTGCAGTAGCAGGTTAAAGACCTCGGGGTGCGCCTTCTCAATCTCATCCATCAGGATGACGCTGTAGGGCTGCCGCCGCACCGCTTCGGTCAGCTGACCGCCCTCGTCGTAGCCGACGAATCCGGGAGGCGACCCGATCAGCTTGGACACCGTGTGGCTTTCCATAAATTCCGACATGTCAAGGCGGATCATGGCGTCTTCGGAGCCAAACAGCGCTACGGCTAGAGCCTTAGACAGCTCAGTTTTACCGACCCCAGTGGGGCCAGAGAACACCAGACTGGCGATCGGGCGATCGGCACTGGCCAGGCCCGATCGCGCCCGCCGAATTGCCTTGGCGGCGGCCACTACGGCCTCGTTCTGCCCAATCACCCGCTCGTGCAGCACATCCTCAAGGTGCAGCAGTCGCACCGCCTCGGTTTCGGTCATGCGGTTGACCGGAATGCCCGTCCAGGCGGCCACGATATCGGCGATGTTCTCTTCGTCCACCACGGGCTGGGGCGGCAGGCTACCGGCTTCGGCTTCGCCGTACTCAGGAATATCGGCCTGCAGCTGCTGCAGCAGATCCTGCCGCTGCTCCCGCAGGGCCTTAGCCTTCGAGAAATCTTGCAGCTCAATGGCTTCATCAAGTTCTTTGTTGACCTGACGCAGCTGCTGCTTCAGCTCTTTAGAGGGGTACTTGGGCATAAACCGCAGTTTTACCTGAGAACCCGCCTCGTCGATCAGATCAATGGCTTTGTCGGGCAGGTGGCGATCGCTGATGTAGCGGTCCGACAGCTTGGCGGCGGCGGCCAAAGCTTCATCGGTCAGGCTCACCTGGTGGAACTGCTCGTAGCGGCTGCGAATCCCGTACAAGATTTCAATGGTCTCGTCCACCGAAGGCGGATCGACCATCACCGGCTGGAAGCGCCGCTCCAGGGCCGCGTCGCGCTCAATATATTTGCGAAACTCGTCGAGGGTGGTGGCCCCAATGCACTGCATCTCACCCCGCGCCAGGGCGGGCTTGAGCATGTTGGCCGCGTCCAGGCCGCCCTCCAGGGAGCCAGCGCCAATCAGCGTGTGAATTTCGTCAATGACCAGCACCACATCGGGGTCTTCGCGCACTTCCTGAACTAGCTGGGTAAGGCGCTCCTCAAAGTCGCCCCGGAAGCGAGTGCCCGAAACCAGCGAACCCATATCCAGGCTGATCACGCGCTTGGTGAGCAGCGCTTCAGGCACGTCCTGATTGGCAATGCGCTGGGCTAACCCTTCGGCGATCGCGGTTTTACCCACGCCCGGCTCGCCCACCAGGATGGGGTTGTTTTTGGTGCGGCGGCCCAAGATTTGCACCACCCGCTCAATTTCTTTGGCGCGACCGACAACGGGGTCAATTTTGCCTGCTGCGGCCACCGCCGTCAGGTCGGTGCCAAACTCAGACAAAATTTTGCCTTGTTTGCGGGTGCTGTCGCGATCGCTGCCGCGACGCCCGGTGGGTAGCGCTGCCACCTCACCGAGCTCTTGAATAATGCGGGTGCGCACCTTGGCCGGGTCTACGCCAAGGTTGGTCAGCACTCGGTAGGCAACGCTTTCGGTATTCTGGCAAAGGCTGAGCAGCAGGTGGGCAGGCTCGATATAGGGCGAATCTACCTTGCGAGCCTCCTGAAAGGCCTGTTCAAAAACCTGCTTGACCTTTGGCGTAAACGGAATTTCGGGCGGTACACTACCACTGCCCCGGCCAATAATGGCTTCGACCTCGGCTCGGGCATCGTTTAGGTTGACCCCAAACTCCCCCAGCACCTTGGCCGACAGAGTAGCTTCCTCCTTGATCAGCCCCAACAGCAGCTGCTCGGTGCCCACGAAGTTGTGGCGCAGCCGACGAGCCTCTTCCTGGGCCTTCATAATGACGGCAATGGCGGTGTTGGTGAAATGTTCAAACATGGTGGTTAGTCGGTACCAGTTTCGTGAGGAGCAACGGAAAGACCAGAACTAACTGAGTAAGCTCTAGCTTGTAATTGGCTGCGGCTGCAGATGAGAGGCCGTAGCCAGGGCCAAACCCAGGATGTAGAGATACGACAGGGGTTTGTACTTAGTAATACTTTACGTAGAGGCATGCATACCCCGCAGTGGGGAGAACCGTAGGACTAGGTGGGGTTTAGGCTAGATAAATCCTCCTGAATGCGAACATGGGGCTAAAAACGAAAGCGAAATAGTCTTTCCTTAGAAAATATTTACAATACTTAACTTATTCTATAGCCTCAGGACCGGCATCGGCAAATGACTGGTTCTAAAAATCGGCAAAATTAGCGAAGCCGCTGAAAAAAATCGCTCTATCATTTCAGAACAACGGGGCGGAAATGAGTTCCACTGACTCAATGCCGCTGCCCGAGGCAATATCAGATAAAATCAGTACATATAAACTACACTACAACCCAAGCTGACTGTGACAGTTGCCATAGAGTTTGCCAATTCAGAAGATCTTCGAACCGCGCTAGAGCGCTGGCTCGAAGACTATGGCCACAGTGTTCACCGGCAAGTGCCCTGTCCCGACGGCGGCGTAGTTGATTTGCTCACCCCTGTCTACGCCATCTTTTGCCCGCCCAGCCTCGCACCATCTGACCTGTGGGCGGCTGTTGACACCATTCAGGCGCGCCAGCCCGACTTTCCTGACCAGCAACCGGTGATTGCCGGGCTCACCCCAGCAGCCGACCTAGACGCGATCTACGAGGTTGTGGAGCAAATTAAGGCCAAGGGCATTGAGGTCTGGTTGCTCGATCAGATGCCGCCCTTTGTGGAGTACTACACGGGGCTAAATGCTGAACCAGCGCCGCCAGTGCCGGAGGGGTTTAACCGACGCAATCCTCTGGCGGGCTGTTTGATTTCGCTCGGCATGGCGGCCATTCTCAGCGCTAGCTTTTGGCTGGCCTACCGCATTCTCGATCGCCACCAGATGCAGATGTCGACCAACAGCCAGGAGAACCGCTTGTGGGAGCAGCTTTACACCGCTGTTGACGTCTGGGACATGGATACCGCCCTGGTGAGCCTGGAGCGCTTAGGCAATAGCCACAACCCTTGCGTATCCGAGTTTGCCGATCGCTTTGAAACCAGCCTCAGACAGCGTGGGTCGGAAGGGTTTAGGGATATTAACCCCATCAAGCGCGCCCTCAACATGGAGGATGGCTGCCGGCTGGAAATCCGTGAGTACGAATTCTCTCAGTAGCTCAGGCTCAGCGACGGGTAGGTGATGAACTGAGGCCGCGATTGCCTCTGGTTTAGGGCAACAGGCGCGATCGCGGTCGTTCATTTTTGTTGCGACTAAGCGTCAATAGAATGCTGTTAACTACAACTCCCTAAAGTCCCCACCAGGCGTCCTTAGGGTGGATGAACGCAGCCTGAGTTTGCCCATTCAAGTGCAACCCTGGGGGGGGGCTGGCCACTTCGCCTGCCTTAGCAAAACTTAACCTTAATCTATTGAGAATGATTCCGATCTGTGGTCAAATCTCCTTATTGAGTTTTTTTCTCAATAAGCCCTGTGTTGAGACGACCTCAGTAGTGTTGGGTTAACTTCTCCTCTCTTGGGGGGCGTATAGGGCTCCAACATCCTGCCCCCCTTTTCTCTTCAACTTAATCTGGAAGTACGGCTGTAATGACTAAAATTGGCCTGTTTTTTGGTACCCAAACTGGCAACACCGAAGCGATCGCAGAGGCAATTCAGGCCGAGTTTGGGATCGACACCGTTACGCTTCACGACATTGCCAGCGCCACGCCTGACGACTTTGCTGAATATAGCCACCTGATTATTGGCTGTCCCACCTGGAACATTGGTGAACTACAGGCCGATTGGGAAGGCTTCTACGACGAGCTAGACAATGTTGACTTTAGTGGCAAGCAGGTGGCCTACTTTGGAGTAGGTGACCAGGTAGGCTATGCCGACAACTTTCAAGATGCCATGGGTATTTTGGCCGAAAAAATGACTGGACTGGGAGCCACTACCGTAGGTCAATGGCCCACTGAGGGCTACGACTTCAGCGATTCTAAAGCCGTACAAAACGGCAAGTTTGTTGGGTTGGCCATTGATGAAGACAATCAGCCCGAGCTAACGGAGGGCCGCATTAAAGCCTGGGTGGCCCAGCTGCGATTAGCTTTTGGAATTTAACCTATCTCGCAAGGCGCAGAATTTTTGCCGCTCCTATTCAAACGTTTCTAGACGTTTTTACGGTGAGCACTGCCCAATGCGGCTTTAAGTAGGGTCAGTTTTTAGCTGCCCGCCTCTTTGTAACAGCCCACTATTCTAAATCCCATGACTTTATCAACCTGTCCCGATGCTGTGTGGCTCAACGTTAGCCCCAGCTTTCAGCGGTTTGACCACAAGCTGCTGGTCAACCTGGCCCGCCATGTGGAAGTGGCCCACTGGGCCTATCGCCAAACCCCAGAAGAACCCAGTTCGCTCGACATTGCCGTCACCCTGCTGCACGACTATCTCAAAGGCCACGACCGTCCGGTACATTTGCTGGGTCACGGTACCGGCGGGCTGGTGGGGCTGCTCTACGCTCGCCAAAATCCCCACCGCGTGAAATCGTTAACCCTGCTGGCGGTGGGCGTAAACCCCATGATTGATTGGCAGGCCCACTACTACGCCCAGCTCGAACGACTGCCGTGCAGTCGACAGCGGGTGCTTAGCCAAATGGTTTACAGCCTGTTGGGCCATCAGGCGCGGCCCCTGGTGTCCGGCTGGGTCAATGTGCTAGAGCAAGATTTGCTCCACTCGGTGTCGCCCCACTCGTTGCTGAAGCGGGTTAGCCTCTGCCCCGGTAGCGTGGTAGTGCCCCTGCTGGTGTGCGGCGGCGAAGACGATTTTGTGGTTGACCCGGCCCAGATTCAGGGGTGGCAGCCGTGGCTGAAGGCGGGCGATCGCATCGCCCTCTGCCCCGGTCGCCACTTCTTTCACGCCGATTCCCCCCATTCGGTAGCCAACCTAATTTTGAGCTTTTGGGGAACTACCGAGTCGGTGCTGGTGCCACCCCAGGGCCTGACTATTCCCTAAGTTCCAGCAGTGGGGTTAGCGTGACGCGCCTGCTCAACAGCCTGGAACAACAGGGACAGCTGGTGCGGTTTAGAAAGCGCCGGGGCGAAAAGCCCTCTAGCGGCGCTAGGCCTGGTTCGAGCCGAGCAATTTTGCTACCCCATCCTGAGCGGCTATCTTGTTCAAATAATGGTATAACCGCTCGATAGACTGCTCACTGAACAACGGCAGCAGCAGGGCTTTCGGTTCTAATCAACCGCCCGTCTTCCATGTGAATAATGCGGTGGGCGATGTCGAGAATGCGGTTGTCGTGGGTGACCAGCAGAATGGTGCAGCCCTGCTCCTGGGCTAGGCGCTGCATGAGCTGCACCACTTCGCGCCCCGACTGGCTGTCCAGGGCGGCGGTGGGTTCGTCGGCCAAAATGAGTTTGGGCTGGGTAACCAGGGCGCGGGCGATCGCCACCCGCTGCTTCTGCCCTCCCGAAAGATTGTCTGGCCTGTAGTTGACCCGATGCCCCAGCCCCACGGCGGCCAGCATGGCGGTGGCCTGGGCCGTGCGCTCGTCGTAGCAGAGATTCGGCTGCAGGCGCAGGGCCATGCGCACGTTTTCCTGCGCGGTCAGACAGGCCAGCAGGTTGTGGGCCTGAAAGATGTAGCCGATCCGGCTGCGCAGCTGAACCAGCTGCTGTTTGCTGGCTCCCAACAGCTCCTGGCCCAAAATTTTGAGACTTCCCTGCTGGGCCGATCTGAGTCCACCCATCAGGCTCAGCAGCGTGGTCTTGCCGCTGCCCGAAGGCCCCGTCAAAATCACGATTTCGCCCGGCTGAATAGCGAGGTTGATGTCGATTAGCACTGGCTTGGCCAAAGAACCTTTGCCAAAAGCATGGTGCAATCCCTGGATATTGACGACAGGTTCCATAGCGGCCTCTTCAATCCAAAACCCAAATGCTGAACTACAAAATTCCTAAAACACGTCGGCGGGGTCAGCCGATCGCAGCTTGCGCACCGCGATCGCCGCTGACAGCACCCCCATCACCAGCGTCATCGAAAACACCTGTAGCCCCACCCCCAGGCGCATCAGCACCGCGACTCCAGTGAGGTTGCTGAGCAAACTGTAGAGCCCCAGCGAGCACAGAATGCCGGGCATGAACCCCAGCACCGCCAGGATGGTAGCCTCCTGAAACACCACCAGCAGGAGCTGCCGGTCAGAATAGCCAATCGCTTTGAGGGTGGCGTACTCCGACAGGTGGTCGTTAACGTCGGAATACAGCACCTGGTAGACGATTACCACCCCCACCACAAACCCCATAATGGTGCCAAAGTCGAAGATAATTCCTGCCGGTTCTTTGGCCCAATAGCTCTCCTCCAGCTCGATCAGCTGAGTATGGCTGAGCGCGCTAATTTCCTCGGGCAGGGTGCGCTCTAGCTCAGCCATAACTGTTTGGATGTTGGCCCCAGGTTCGAGCTTGAGCACTCCGGCATGGAGCTGGTTGGCCTGGGTCGCCCCAAACAGGCGCAGGTAATTGACATCGCTGATCACAATATGACCGCGCTTAAAGATGTTGCTGCCCAAAGCAAATGTGCCATTCACTCGCATTTTGCGGCCCTGCACCTCAATCGGGGTGTCTTGGCCAGCGGTGAAGGCCTGGGTGATGGCCCCCAAAGACGGCAGCGATTTGACGTCAAACAGCATGCGATCGCTCTGCTCTACCAGAGCCAGTTGATCGTTGATGGCGGGCACAGCCATCACCGGCTGAGCCGGGTTCATCGCGATAACGGTAATGTTGGTCGTCTTGCGATTGTCGGGGTTTACCCAGCTGGCGGGGCTGTAGTAAAACGGTCGAGCTGTGGCCACTCCCGGCACGGCAGCAGCCCGGTAGAGCTGGGGCTTATCAAAGGTTTCATTGCCGAGAAACTGGCTGGTTTCGTTGATTAAAAACACGTCGCCATCCAGGCTGGCGGGCACGTTGGTGGTGCCGCTAAACATAGCCGAGCGAAACCCCAGCTGCATGAAGATTAAGATGTTGGCGAAGGAGATGCCCGATAGCGCTACTAACAGCCTCACCCGCTGATGGGAAAGTTGGGACCAGGCCAGGGGTTTTTCCCGGCGGGGTAGGGGTAACTTACCAAAGACCATGGATCGCCCATCGTAAAGAATGCGGCTTCAATCGTTAAAACCTCTCGTGCCAAGAGAAGAGTGGCCGTACCGGCCCGCTAATCTACCTGAATTTTGACCCGCACCTGCATATAGGTGAGTCCCGCCACCTGCTGGCTGGCTGTAGAATCTAGCTTGATTTTGACTTCTACTACGCGGGCATTACTGTCGGCAGCTGGGTCAGAGTCGAGCACGTCGGTCTTGCGAATTTGCAGCCCAATCGATTCCACTTCACCCCGCAGCGTGTTGGTAAAGCCACCATTTTCGCTGGTGATCTCCGCTCGCTGACCGATCGCCAGCTTGGGTACATCGGTCTCGTAAACTTCGGCAATGACCACCATCTGCTCGGTCTGCCCCAGGTCGACAATGCCCTGGTCAGGGTTAACTCGCTCGCCGACGCGGGTGTTGACGCGCAAAATTTGCCCTGCCACCGGCACTCGCACGTAAAAATCTTCCAGGTCAGCCCTGGCTCGCTCAGCCTGGCTTTGGGCATAGGTCACCTCGGCCTGGGCGACAGTGACATCAACCGGGCGAATTTCGGCCAGCTGATCCAGGCTGGCTGTGGCCGACTGAATTTGAGCGTTCAGGGTTTGGCGATCGCCCGCGAGCTGAGCTTCCGCATCGCGCAAACTGGCGCGGGCGGTATCTAGGGTTTTCTGGCGGCTGTCTAGCTCGGTAGCGCTGACGGCCCCACGGCTGTAGAGCTGGCGGTAGCGATCGTAGCTGGTCTGAGCTTCGCGCAGAGTGGCCGTAGCCCCAGCGATCGCCGCCTGATTTTGCTGCTCGGTAGCCCGCAGTTCGGCTTCAAGCTGGCGAATAGTAGCTTGCTGAGCCGTTTGTTCACTGGGCGTGGCGGTAGCGGTTTGCGCCTGAGCGACTTTGGTGCGCTGGAGCGCTACGTTTTGCTCGGCCTCAGCCACCTCAGCCTGGAGTTTTTCAATCCCCTGCAGCGTCGCAATTACCTGATTGGCCTCAACGCGATCGCCCTCCTGCACCAGCAGCTGGTTTACCCGGCTGTCCTGAGCATTGGCTACCGACAGCTTAATCACCGATGAGGTGGGCTCGATGCGCCCCAGGGCCGCAACCGTGGGAACTGGGGCTGGGGCTGTCGCTACCGGAGCCGGGGCTGGGCGGGTGAGCTGCGATCGCAGGGCGTAAACTCCCCATCCGCTGGCCAGCAGCAGTGCTGCGGCGGCCAAACTGTAGGTATTGGTTTTGGTGGCAATGGCTTTAAGGGTCATGCTTCCCAGAGTATTTAGGTAGAGCGACGAACAGACTAAACCGTTTTAATCAAAAGTTGTCCCTAAGATTCCCTTAAGAAAGTAATGGCTACCAGGCCACATGCAGTGATTTTTAGAGGTCTATTGGGTACGCTGACTGGGCATATCTGAGAGCGAAGACAATGGTAAAACGCGCCTATCAACCGCTGAACGATCCTCAGGCTGGCGACAAGCTAAAGCAGTTTCGCCAAGACCTTAACGAAGAGCTGGAGCATGCCATTGAAGGCCACGAGTTTAAGATGGTCTATATTGGCATCGCTACTCTAATCGCCTTTGCCTCTGTCATCTATCTGGCCTGGAAATATTAGAGAGCACTATTGTTTAGACTGCCCTCTGGCTGCTAAAGCTAGTCCTAAGTAAACAAAGGGCTACGAAGCTAGATTGTTTCGCAGCCCTTTTTGTAAGAATGAATGTAGGCGATTGAACTATAAGGTGGCGCTAGTGCAGGTACACCTGGATGCCTATCACAATGGCGACTAGAAGCACAACTGGAATTGCGATCGCCGCCATGCCGTTGTGGCTTTTAACCACCCGGGATTCATGACTAATCACAGCCGATTTGATGGTTTCATGCATCTCTTCGCGCAGCTTAGTGAGTTCACCATCTAGGCTGTCAGCGCTGTAGAGCTGCCGCAGGCGGTCAAACACATCGCGAGCCAAGATCAAGCTCTTTTCAGGATTCTCAAATACCATATCCATGATTTCGTCGTGGGAAAAAACCACAATTTTGGCTTCTTCTTTGGCCTGAGCCGTTGACGATCGAGGACGGCGATCGATTAGTTCTACTTCACCAAAAACTCGCCCAGGCCCTAACGATTTTGCCACTACCTGACCAGTCTCTGGATAGGTGTCAACCAGGTCAATGCGGCCCGATTTGACTAAATAAACCTGCTGGCTTTCATCCCCTTCCCGGTAAATTACATCGCCTGGAGCATAGGTGAGTTTTTCCATAAGAATTTCACGCGGCGCGTTAGTTTCGCGACTATTGTTCCCATACTAAATCCAGTTCTACCGGCCCCAAGGTGGGCAGCCTGAATACAATTCCGAGAATCCCGTTGTTTATCTGGCAGAGGTGAGAGTTCCATGACGCAGGTTATTTCGATTCACTCCTTTCGCGGAGGTACCGGTAAATCGAATTTAACAGCCAATATTGCTACGGCTGTGGCCAGCCAGGGCAAGCGGGTCGCCATTGTGGATACCGACATTCAATCTCCCGGTATTCACGTGCTATTTGGGCTCGATGAAGAAGACTTCACCCACTCCCTCAATGACTACCTGTGGGACAAATGCAGCGCTAAAGATGCCGCCTACGATGTCACCAGCCATGTCGTTACCGCTAGCGGTACTCCCGCCGATATTAGCGGTACGGTGTACCTGGTTCCCTCTAGCCTCAAGGCTGGCGAAATCGCCAAGATTTTGCGGGAAGGCTACGACGTGGGTCTGCTCAACGATGGCTTTCACGACCTGATCGACCAGCTCAACCTCGACTACCTGTTTATTGATACCCACCCCGGTTTAAATGAGGAAACTCTGCTGTCGATCGCGATTTCCGATCGCATGGTGATCATCCTGCGGCCCGATCGCCAGGACTTCTTGGGTACCGCCGTCACCCTGGAAGTCGCTCAGAAGCTCGATGTGCCCGACATCACCCTGTTGGTCAATAAAGCTCCCGATATTTACCCGCGCGCCACTCTGATTGACAAGGTGCAGACCCAGTATGGTGTGCCTGTTGGCGGCCTGTTTTATGAAAACGACGAAATGCTGCAGCTAGCCAGCGGCGGCATTTTCTGGCTGCACCATCCCGATCACGCGTTTAGCCAGGAGGTGCATACTGTCGCCCGCCAACTCACTGCCGCGGAGTAGCCCCATGACTCACCCCGACCACGGGGAAACCCCCGCCCCCCGACAGCGGCCTGCCGCCAGTGCCGGGCCAAAAACCATGACCGACCTGCTGGTGCTGCCCGATGCAGAGCGCACCCTGGTGAACTGGCTGGTGCGTCAGCGGGGGGCATCCCTGGCCGATATTGTGGCCCATACTCAGGCAGAGCCCGCTGCCGTACAGACCACGCTCGACAATTTGCTCAGCGCGGGGTTCTTAACTGTCGATGAAGCTTCAGATCCGGCCCTATTTAAGCCCAACCTGGTTTCGCGTAAGCCCCGCACCGTACCCGACAAGCTTTGGAATGCGCTTGATTGAGACCGGTTCGAGAGCGGCTGAAAACCCCTGTCTAACCGCTCTGACTGGCACGGCCAAAGGCTCACCAGCAGCAAATTAGAGCTGACGCTGGAGATCGCGGCTGAGCGCTGGCGAGGGAGGCATTTCGATAGTTTCGGCCTCAAATACCTCAGGAATACCGCCGTTGAGAACGGTGATGACCTGAGGCGGGGTGGCATCGGGGGGATAGACCAGATCAATTTCAAGATCCTGGCGAGCCTCGGCGGGAATATTGAGTCTCAGCAGGGCCTCGGCTTCCTGGCCCCGGCGCTGTACCAGGTGAACGTAGTGGGTACGTTCTAGACCCATCTGGTTTTTGAACTTCAGCCGCACGGTGCCCCGGAAGAAAACGCGATCTTCGGGTGGCCGACGGAAGCGCAGCCCCTGAACGAGATCTTCGTCGCGCATGGGGGTTTGAAACTTGAGGGTGATGGTCTGCTCAGTGCCCCGGTTGTTGTAAAAAGGGAGCTTGAGGCTGTAGCGCACGCCGTAGTTGCCGTGGGCGCGGTAGGCTGTATCGGGATAGCGGGCGACCATAGGGGCGCTCTGAATTTGCCCAGTACCAAAGGTGTTGCGGTCTACGGAACTAATGACGTAGGAGAAGGCGTTGCCCGGTGCCGGAATCGTCAGCACATCGGTATCGGGAGAGTCGGTGACAGTGGCCTTCCAGTTGGCACCCTTGGCGACCCCTGCCACTCGACCATAGTAAAACCGCCCAAAGCGGTAGGTCTCTGGGTCGGAGGGGGGAATGTCGCGGGGGCCGGCCAGTCTGCCCTGCTTGAGCACCTGGAGCCAGTCTTGCAGGGTCGGCACGCGCTCGTTGCCATTGGGTAGCAGATCGGCGTAGCGCGCGAGGCTGGCTACATGCACCGGACCGCTGCTCGAAAGATACATCATGGCCGTGCGACCATTGCTGGGAATGGGGCGCGGCGCGATTGGGCGAGGGGGCTCAGCCAGACCGTTTTCGCCGGTCTCTGGGTTAATTTGGGCATCGGCGGCGGTGAGGGTAACCGGGCGCACCGGGGGTTTAGGAATCGCGCTGCCCTGGGGATAGCTGCCGTTGACGGGCACCGTGAGCTGGCGCAGAGGAATGGGGGTATTCATCAACAGCTGCACATGACCTGGTGGCACCGTAATGCGATCGGGCCAGTGGGACTGATTGGCCCCGCGCAGAATATCGGTGGTGGTGCGACTGCCGGGGCCAGCGTAGACATTGCCGTTGGTGCTCAGGCGGGCTTCGGGCAGGTCGATGAAGGGAGCTTCTTGGCTGAGGTAGCTCACCCCCTGGTGAATGGTGATGTCGACAGGTTCGGTGCCGGGGTTGTAAACCACTACACCCATAAACAGGGTGCGGCGATCGTCAGGGTTTACGCCCCGAGCAATGTGATGCGCGAAGATGTCGAAGCGTCCGTTGAAGGCGTAGTCGAGGTGAGCCTCGGGGGAGGCCATGCCGTCTTTGGGGAAGGTGGAGAGCAGAATGCCGTTCTGCTGCACGACCTCGGGGCTGTTGCTGTTAAAGACTGGAATGTCGTCTAGGCCGCCTGGGAGAGGTCGCACTTCCTGGTAGCGAATGACCTCGGCGTAGCTGCCATCGCGGGGGATAACGACCGTTTTGGTTTCGGGGGTAGGGGTAACCTCGCCGGGGGGAAGTTGAGCAAACAGGGGAGAAAGGGTGAAAGCGACTAACGCACTCAGCATGAATAACCCGCGGAACGACCAAAATAAACCAAATTCAAGTCCAGAAGTGGAGTTTTGCTGGTGGGAAAACGCCAGATCCTGAGCTGGACTTGGTGTGCCAGTGAATTTAGTGTGCCCAGGTAATGATAGTCCTGAAGCAGTAGACAGCGACCCTGGCAACGGCTTCCGTTAGCCTAAAGGGCTTGGCTAAACTGGGCAGACAGGCTAAGGACTGCCATTCGTTAGCGTGACGATTGAAAGGTAACCGTGACCGATAAAAAGCCAATGCTACATTGACCCGATCCACAATACCACCTTGGGGGACGGGGTATTTGGCTGCGTTTTAGGGAAAATCATCGAATCTTTATAGATTCTCTGGCTGGAGCTACTGACCTCGTAGGGGGGCATTGAGCACCTTCACAATGCGATCGCTGGCATCTTCTAGGTAGGCTACGGTGGCGATGTCAAGCCGCTGCCCCTGGCGGCTGAGGCGGCGGGCGATCGCTTCCTGGATCTGCCCGAGCTGATAGCGAGCCAGTACCCGAGCCTCTTCGGGCGCACCAAAGGTAAATTCTTGGGCTACAAACCCCAGCAGGTCGGTGACTCCTTCCCCAGAGCCGTGGTTGCGCAGCACCAGGCTGGTTAGGGTATTTAAGTGGTGTCGCTGGAGCCCCTGACGCAGGCTGGAGATGGCCGTTGCCTGGGCGGGCGGGTTGAGCACTTCAGCCCAGATGGACTGCCCCAGAGTCTCGAACAGTTCTGCTAGGGTAAATGCCTCGCCGCTGGGCTGCTTGAACTCGCCATCGCGCAGCCGCAGCAGGCGATAGCCGTCTAGCAAATTGCTGACCGTAAAGGCCTGGGTAAATAACAGGCGATCGTAAATGGGGTAGTCAATGCGATCTACGAAGGGGTCCTGGCCCCAGTTCATCCAGCGATCGGGAGCGAGGCGGTTAATTAGCTCTGGCGATAGCGCTAGGGCGTCGGGGGCAAACACCCGCTGGTTGAGCACAGCCAGGGCGCGCCGCTGCTCCGCTGCCGCGATCGGTGCAAAGGGGGCCTGCCCGCCAGAACTCCAGGGGTCGGTACGGGTAAAGCGCTGCCCGCCAATGTAGTTGGCGATGATGGTGGCCTGCATGTCGTAGTGAAAAAAGACCAGGTTGACCCGCTGCCGCAGCTGACCGTAGCCCTCGCCAGGGTTAACTGAATACCAGTCCAGGCGCTCCCAGATTGCTTTTGCGATCGCCATTTGGCCCTCGGCATAGCCAAGCGGGTCGTTGCTCATATCCCAGGCGCTGGCCAGGGGGTCGAGCATGGCATAGACGTCTTCATCGGGGGCGTAGGCTAGCTCAGCGGCCCCAGCGCGATTGGCGATGGGCTGAAGCTCGCGCTGGGCGGTAACCGGGTTGCTGACCGGACGATAGCCGTACTCAATGGCCCACAGGTCGTAGGGACCTAACTGGGTAGGGAAGTAGTCCCCCTGGGGCTGGCCGGGGGGGGCCAGGTTGGGGGGTAAGTAGTCCATAATTGAGCTGGTCATGCCCTCGGACTGGGTCATAGCCGGGTTGTTTAATGCCGAGGGAGACAGCAGCGTGCTGCCCAAAAAGTTGTGCCTTAGCCCCAGCACGTGCCCCACTTCGTGAGCGGTGAGCACCCGCAGATACTGCTGAATATAGGTCTGCTTGGCCTCGCGGCTAGAGAAGGGTGGCGCTAGCGTGGCGACGGCCAGGGACCCAAAGGCCGTGGTCTGGAGGCCTCGAAGGCCTGAGCAGTAGTCCATCATGTCGATCGGCGCATTGGCCTGAGCTCGGTCGGTGCTTGCAGACAGGCGCGTCATCAGGCGATCGCCCAGGGGATGGCCACAGGGACTCAGTCCGCCGGCCATAGACGTCGCTGTAGGGGCCGCCCCAGTCACCAGGGTGTCGTACTCCAGCGTCAGGTCGCGCACGATGCTGGCATCGAGAATGATGTCGGCATCTAAAATTTCGCCAGTCAGGGGGTTGACCCGGGCTGGCCCCAGCCCGCTAGCCCAGGGGGACAGCGAGTCTGACCAGCGGATGACGTTGTAGCGCACGTCGGCTGGGTCCCAATCGGCGTTGTCGGGCATTTGACGTACGTCGATTGCCTGGGTAAACCCGGCTCGCTCAAAGGCGGCATTCCACCAGTTCACGCCGTCGGCGATGGCGGCCCGGTACTCCACAGGGGTTGTGTTTTCAAGCCAGAACACCAGCGGCTCTTTAGGCGGGGAGAGGGCGGCGGCGGGGTCCTGCTTTTCTAAATGCCAGCGGTGAATGTAGCGCACAAAAGGATCTGAAATGCCGGGTCGACCTGGCGATCGGTAGGCGGTGATAAAGTAGCCTACGCGCTCATCGGCCTGGCGAGGATGAAAAGTGGAGTGGTTAGGAATGGCCGACAGGCTATAGCGCACCCGCAGGTTAAACCCACGACTGTCGGGCAGGCTGCTGAGCCCCAGGGAAAAGGGCGATGCCGTGCTGCCTCCGCCCGAGAACCCCATCACCGCTTCGAGTTCCACGTTGTTAGGAAAGGCTTTGACCGGCCCCAGGTATGACGCCTCGGCGCTGACCGCATAGCTGCCCAGGGCCCAGGGAAACTGCGCTGACAGGTTAACTGGGTCGCGGCTGATCAAAAAATCTTTCAGGTCGAGCAGAATTTCGCCGGTTGCGTCGTGGATGGCTTGAATGGGCAGAGTCGTAAGCACCGAGTCGCCAAAGGATTCTCGCAGCAGGCGCTGAGCCTGGGGCTGGGGGTCGCGGAAGTATACGTTGGGGACTGCCACCTGGATGCGGTTGTCGGGAATCTGGCGAAACTGAATCATTAAATCGTTGACGGGCCAGCCCCTAAATAGGCCTAACTCTCCTAGCCCCGACTCCAGGCTGGCCATAAACAGCAGATTTTGGTTTAGCTGGTTGGGCTTAAGCCCCAGCAGGGCACGATTGTGCTGCAGATCGTGGTAGATCGTAAACAGCCCTGTCGATACGGTGAGCCCGTTGACAACCTCATTGAAGGGTTTGAGGCTGCCTGGTTCAGGGGGGGGAGCGGTAGCTTCGGTGGCGGCTTCGGCCTGATTGGCCTGAGCGTAGAGAGAAGGGGCTGGGGGCTGGGAGGCTAGGGGGAAGTAGGCTGCTGCCCGGCCGCTGTTTCCCCACGAGAGCGCCACCGCGATCGCCAGCCCGCAGATAAACATCAGTCCTAGCCGCCTGATTCGCTTCACCCAGCGATCTCCTTTACCCCTGAGCTAGAGGCGTTTCGTGTTGTCATATGATAGTCCCCAATTTCACTCTTTTCTGACCCTATGCTGGAGACTGCCTCAGCTCTAATTTCGCCGTCCCTACCCACGGTTTGGCCCCGGTTTGAGCAGCCGCTCAGGTTGGGTGTCATGGCCTCGGGCAATGGCAGCAACCTGGAGGCGATCGCCCACTCGATCGAGCGCGGCGAACTGCACGCTCAAATTGGCGTGGTTGTGTACAACAATCCTGGTGCTGGAGTAGTCGAGCGCGCCGCCCGACTGGGGCTACCGGCGGTATTGCTCAACCATCGCCACTACCCCAGCCGCGAAGCCCTTGACCACGATATTGTGCAAACGCTCCTGGCCCACAACGTAGACTGGGTGATTATGGCGGGCTGGATGCGCTGCGTAACGGCGGTACTGATTGACGCGTTTGCGAATCAGGTGCTCAATATTCATCCCAGTCTACTGCCCAGTTTTCCGGGGCTGCGGGCTGTAGAGCAGGCGCTGGCGGCGGCGGTCAAGGTGGCAGGCTGCACGGTGCACCAGGTTGAGCTAGCGGTGGATAGCGGCCCGGTGATTATGCAGGCGGCAGTGCCGGTGGAGCCGACCGACACCCCAGCCACCCTCCAAGCTCGCATTCAGGTGCAGGAGCACCGCATTTATCCGGCTGCGATCGCCCTGGCCGCTGCTAGCCATCTGTCGGCCTAGCGCCGGGCAATGGGGTTGAGTAACTGGTTGGCCGGAAACTGAGGATCGAGCTGAAGCACCATTTGGCGCTGGTCAATTGTCAGCCAGCCCTCGGCTTTGAAGTCTTTGAGCAGGCGGGTGACGGTGACGCGAGTGGTGCCAATGGCGGTGGCCAGCTGGTGGTGGGTTAGCCGCATCGGAATGCGAATTCCGCTGGGTTCAACATGGCCAAAGTCCTGGGCCAGCATGAGCAGAAAGTGCTTGAGGCGATCGGCTACCAGGCGCTTGCCCGAGAGCGCCAGCCACGCCTCGGCCTGCTGCATCCGCAGCGTGATATTGCGAAACATGCCCGCCATCAGCACCGATGACCCTTCAATTTCGGCCATTGGCAGCGAGAGCACGTCAACGTCGGTCAGGGCGGTAGCCCAGTAGGGGTCAACGGTGGTCAGGGGCAGTCCCACGGGCATAGACGGCCCGGCCAAACCGAGCAGGGTCTCGCTGCCGTCTTGCTGGATGGTGAAGAGTTGAACAATGCCCCGACAAATAACCAGGATTTCGTTGGGACCTAGTGGCATGGGCCGCCCTGCTGCATAGGGTACCAGGGCACGCTCACGGTACAGCTGCTCTAGGAGGTGAATAAAAGTCTGATGGTTGCGAGGGTCGATAGCAGCATCGCGGGCAGCGGAAGTTGCGGTTACAGACACGGGGATACCTAGAGTTCGCCGGGGTAAACTGCTAGTCCACAGAAATCACAACGGTCAATTGAGCCGTTCAAAGATCACCTGTAGGGCGATCGCGGCCATAGTCAGTACCCAAGTCATCTAGACCGGATAAATTTTGGCGCTCTATGGCAGCAGGGTCCCCAGCCCCATCTTCAACGGCTTAAATTAAGAAACTCCGCAGATTAGGTTAAGCCCAGGGAAATAGTTTATTAACGTTTGTGATCTGCCGCACCAGCCGCGATGGTTTTAGCTATCTGCAATACGTTTCCCGGCACTTCCCCAGCATCAACGAGCATAGGCCTGGGACTGTGACAGGTAGTCGCGCACATCGGTCACCTGGCCTGCCAAGGCGGCGGCGGCCACCATCGCTGGGCTCATGAGCAGAGTGCGACCCGAGGCAGACCCCTGCCTGCCCTTAAAGTTGCGGTTTGACGAGGAAGCGCTGATCTGTCGCCCCTGGAGCTTGTCAGGGTTCATGGCCAGGCACATGGAGCACCCTGCCTCCCGCCATTCAAAGCCTGCAGCGGTAAAGACCTGGTCTAGCCCCTCAGCCTCAGCCTGCTGCTTTACCCGTTCGGAACCGGGCACCACAAAGGCTTTTACCCCCTGGGCTACGGTGTGGCCCTGCACGACTTTGGCGGCCTCGCGCAGGTCGCTGATTCGCCCGTTGGTGCAGCTGCCAATGAAGCACACGTCAATGGCGGTGCCCTTCAAGCTTTGACCAGGGGTGAGATCCATATAGGCAAAGGCGTCTTGGGCCAGCACCTGCTCTTCGTCAGGCAGGCTCTCAGGCAGTGGCAGAGTTTCGTGAATGGCAATGCCCTGTCCGGGGGTAATGCCCCAGGTTACGGTGGGGCCAATATCGGCGGCGCTGAACACAACCACATCGTCATAGTTGGCGTCGGCGTCGCTGCGCAGGGTTTGCCACCAGGCTACGGCCTCGTCCCACGCCGCGCCCTGGGGGGCAAAATCGCGTCCCTTGAGATAGTCGTAGGTGATTTGATCGGGGTTGACGTAGCCGCAGCGAGCACCGCCCTCGATCGCCATATTGCAGAGGGTCATGCGCTCTTCCATCGACATCGCTTCAATGGCGGTACCGGCAAACTCGTAGGCGTAGCCGACGCCGCCTTTGACGCCTAGAGTGCGAATGATGTGCAGAATGACGTCTTTGGCGTAGACCCCAGGCTGGAGTACCCCGTTGACCTCAATGCGGCGCACCTTGAGTTTGCCCAGAGCCAGGGTTTGGGAGGCCAGCACGTCGCGCACCTGGCTGGTGCCAATGCCAAACGCGATCGCGCCAAATGCCCCGTGGGTAGAGGTGTGGCTGTCGCCGCAGGCGATCGTCATGCCCGGCTGGGTCAGCCCCTGCTCGGGGGCAATCACATGAACGATGCCCTGACTGCCGGACCCAATGTTGTAAAAGCGAATGCCGTGCTCTTTGCAGTTTTGTTCGAGCGCCTGCATCATCGCCTCGGCCAGGGGGTCGGCAAAGGGACGGGCCTGGCTTTCAGTCGGCACAATATGGTCAACCGTCGCCACGGTGCGCTGGGGGTACATCACCTGGAGCTGACGCTCGCGCACCATGGCAAAGGCCTGGGGGCTGGTAACCTCGTGCACCAGGTGCAGCCCAATAAAGAGCTGAGTCTGCCCCGAGGGCAGGGTACCAACGGTGTGTAAATCCCAAACTTTGTCGAACAGCGTACCCTTGCTCATGGCAGACCTGTAGGCAAAACGGTGAAACTACTTAACGCCGAACGGAAGCGTCTGAGGGGGCGGCAATGATGTTGCCAGTGTTCTATCTTAGCCCAAAGCTTCTGGCCCAAAACCCCTGCCCCACGGCCAGGGCAAATATCTCCACTGGTTGAGTGGACAACTATATCCAGCGGCCCTTGCTGCTTCTTTATCGATTCTTTACGATTCCCTGGTAGGTTCCAACTTGGTATGGCTACGGCCACTGGTAAAGCTCTAACGCTCCTACCAGCGCTAGCCTACCTAATCCAGAAACTGGTTCGATTAAACAGGAGATATGTCATGGGTTTTCTAGGCAAGCTGTTTGGCAAAAAAGAAGAAGAAAAGGCCAAGGCCTCCCCCAAAATTAACGTCAAACAGGCGGCTGCTACGGCTTCCATCGACCCTGCCAAGGTGGGCATTGACGGTCAGTTCGACGAGAGCGGTCTGGCCAAGCGGGTCGCGCTGGCCCTCGACCAGGCCAACATCTCGGACAGCGTGGGTCTGTGGGTGGCCCAAACTGGATCCACTGTGGTGCTGAAGTACAATCCCGACGCCGAAGGTGTGCTAGAGCAGGCGAAAAAAATCGCTATGGGTGTCGATGGCGCTACCAACGTCACTACTCAGCCCAATTCCTAAGCTTCGTTGAAGATCACTAGCAACGCCAGCATCAGCGCTCAGTTCTGGTGCTGGTGTTTTTAATCACGATGCCTTGCCACAGAGGCCGAGACTCACCTCCAGGCTGGTGACGTTTAAGCGGGTACGGTTTGAGCTGGCTGAGGGCAGATCTGAGGAGTTTTTGCGACCAGAAGACGGGCGCTGTCGGCTGGAGAGAGGCCGGTAATGTCAAGCTGGGGAATAATCCGGTGACGGCGTTCTAAATCATAGCGGTAGGCGCGATCGTAATAGTCGAGGATGATGGTGCAGGCGGCCCGCAGGTTGCCCGCTTGGATGTGCTGGATGGCGGATTGGGTGCGATCGCCCCCCAGCCGCTTCCGAATCCGCTCGGTGGCCTCGATTAGCTCCTCAGTGGAGGCTTCGCCGTAGATATCGACCAGCAGGTCGAGGCGCTCGTCGAGCGATCGCACCACCTCCACCGCCGGGGCCGCCTCCATTTGCGCAAACAGCTCGTTGGGAATGCGGCAGGTGCCCACCCGCCTGCTCTCGGCCTCTAGCCAGATGGAGCGCTGCGAGGGTAACGTGGCCCACTGCTCCGCTAGCAGATTCTCGTAGTGCTCCGTAGAGGGCTGCGGCGGCAGCAGCAGCGCCCCAAAGCTGCTGCCCCGGTGGTTGGCCAGGGCCTCAAGGTCGAGCACTGGCTCCCCCAGAGCAGCAAGTTCTTGCAAGATCAAGGTTTTACCGCTGCCGGTCATACCGCCCAAAATCATAATTTTCTTAGGGCTGGCCAGAGCATCCCGTACCCAGTGGCGATAGGCCTTGTAGCCCCCGGCCAGGGTATGAACTGTAAACCCCGCCAGTTCTAAAATCCAGCCCATGCCGCCGCTGCGCATGCCGCCGCGCCAGCAGTGGATTCGCAGGTGACGATCTGGAGCCAAAGCCTTAGCTGCCCGCACAAACTCACCGCACTTGGGGCCAGCAATGTCAAAGCCCAGCTCGACGGCGGCCTCTCGCCCTACCTGTTTGTAGTGGGTGCCCACGTTGGCCCGTTCTTCATCAGTAAACAGGGGAAAGCTCACTGCGCCGGGAATATGCCCATGCTCGTACTCCCCCGGACTGCGCACATCCAAAATTGGACCAGAGCCTTGCAAAAAGTCGTCAATATTCAAAGGCGATGGCATGGGCAGGGTGGGCGAATTCAGGGTGATCTTGGCTTTAGTGTAGCGGGTTGAGGCGAAGGAGGAATTGGAGCAGGCACTACGATGTAGCCCTCAGCGCGATCGCCCAGCACCCAGTTTCGCTCCAACCCCCAGGTCCACCAGTGGGCCGCTGCATAGGCGCAGGTGAGGGCATCGAGCTGGTCTTCTACCGCCTTCATCGCCGCCCCTGTAAGCGGGATCTCAGGCAGGTCAGCGGCCTTCAGCTCCAGAGCGGGGTTCAGGGTGGGCAGCACGTCGAGCTGGTGCTGACGCAGTTTCTCCAGCTCAGGGCGGCGTTGGGCTAGGGTGCCTTTTTTGTACTTGAGAATTTTGCCCAGGCCAAACAGGTGCACCGTCGCCGGGTGAGGAAACACCTCCAGCTGAAATCGGCCCTGGGGTTTGGGGGTGCTGTGGGGCTGGTGCTGAAAGCCCAGGGATTCGAGCGCCAGGCCAAAGGCAATCAGCTTTTCGGCAAAGGGGCGACCCCGATTGGCCGGATAGCAGCCAGCGTCGTAGCGGCCAAAATATTTGTGGGCCAGGCGATCGGGCAGGCGCATGCCGGTTTGGTTGGGAATGATCGTGGGGGCATCGACGGCGACGACGGCACTGGCAGCACCTTCAGCCCAGTGAGCAATCCAGGCGAGAATGTCGGCGGTAGACTGGAGGCGATCGAGCGCGACCAGCCGCATCGAATCCCCTTCTAGATGCAGTCCGCATAGGCCTGTAGGGCCGCTCTGCCAGCCCAGATCAACCCCGAGAAAGCGGTGATAAACCTGGCTCATTCGTCCAGATCCACATAATCGCGCTGCAGTCCTCGGCGGTACAGGCGGGTGTTGACCTGGGGGTAGTCGCAGATGTCAAAATCTAATCGCATGCCGCCCACCAGGTACACCAGGTCTTCGGCAAACGGGTTGCTGAGACTGTGGGCCAGCCCGCCGGGGGCAAAGCCCATAAAGTCGCCAGGGCCGACCTCAACGGTGTCTGCCCCGATCGCCGCCAGCCCCCGTCCTGAGAGAATATAGATAAACTCTTCCTCGGCCTGGTGGACGTGATACTGGGTCGAGTCGTGACCTGGCTCGACCCGCACCAGGTGAATGCCCAGGTGGTGCAATCCGGTCTCGTCCCCCAGCGACCTGCTGTGGCGGATTGCCTTAGGATTGAGAGGGTGAACAAAGACAGCTTCGGGTAGGGCTGCGATCGCGCCAGCCGTGAGCAATGGATGAGAATCCGTCATAGGTCAAGTCCCGCAGTAGCGAAGATGGATTGGTGGGCGGTGCCCACCCTACGGCAGCAGCAAACCGATTTCTCAGGCAGGGGTTAAGGGAAACATACATGAAGTCTACACTTGCACAACTTACGGCTCGGTTTGACCAGGCCTTGGTCGCGGCCTTTGGCCCAGAGCTGGCCGGTACCGACCCCATGCTGGTGCCCACCACTAACCCTAAGTTTGGCGACTACCAGGCCAATTTGGCCATGTCGCTGGCCAAGCCCTTAAAGCAAAAACCCCGCGATATCGCCGCCCAAATTGTCGAAAAACTCGATGTTAGCGATCTCTGTGAGCCGCCCGAAATTGCGGGGCCGGGTTTCATCAACCTGCGCTTCAAAACCCAGTACCTGGAAGATCAGCTCAGAGCTATGCAGGCCGACCCGCGCCTGGGGGTGGCCCCTGCCGAGCAGCCCCAAAAGGTAATCGTCGATTTCTCTAGCCCCAATATCGCCAAAGAAATGCACGTGGGCCACCTGCGATCGACCATCATTGGCGACTCCATCGCTCGGGTGCAGGAGTTTATGGGCCACGACGTGCTGCGCATCAACCACGTTGGCGACTGGGGCACGCAGTTTGGCATGCTGATTACCCACTTGAAAGAAGTCTGCCCCGAGGCGCTAACGGCAGACTCATCGGTCGATATTGGCGATTTGGTCGCTTTTTACAAGCAGGCCAAAAAACGCTTTGACGAAGACGATGCGTTCAAGACGCGATCGCGTGAAGCCGTCGTTGATCTGCAATCGGGTGAAGACATCGCCATCAAAGCCTGGAAAGCCCTCTGCGAGCAGTCGCGCAAGGAATTTCAAAAACTCTACGATCGCCTCGATATCGACATTCAAGAGCGCGGCGAATCGTTCTACAACCCCCTTCTGGCTGACGTTGTCAAGGACTTAGATGCCCAGGGGCTCCTGGTCGAAGATCAGGGGGCCAAGGTCGTCTTTGTCGATGGCTTCACCAACAAAGAGGGTGACCCGCTGCCGCTGATTATTCAAAAAACTGACGGCGGCTACAACTACGCCACCACCGACCTGGCCGCTATCCGCTACCGCACTCAGCAAGACGGGGCCGATCGAGTGCTCTACGTGGTTGATGCCGGGCAGGGCAACCACTTTGCCCAGGTGTTTCAAGTGGCGGCCAAGGCCGACTGGATTCCCAGTGACGTTGAGCTTACCCACGTGCCCTTTGGCGTGGTGCAGGGCGAAGATGGCAAAAAATTCAAGACTCGCTCTGGCGAAACCATCCGGCTCAAAGATCTGCTCGATGAGGCGGTCAGCCGCGCCCGCGCTGACCTCGAAACCCGCATTCAGGCTGAGGAACGGCAAGAGACCGAGGCCTTCATTCAAAACGTCGCCGCCGCCGTCGGTCTGGGTGCGGTAAAGTACGCCGACCTGAGCCAAAACCGCACCAGCAACTATATTTTTAGCTTTGATAAAATGCTGGCCCTCCAGGGCAATACCGCCCCCTACATGCTCTACGCCTACGTGCGGGTGCAGGGCATCAGCCGCAAGGGCGACATTGACTTTGATCACCTGCCCGCCGAAGCCCGCATTCATCTCGAAGATGACAGTGAGTTTGCCCTCGCTCGGCACCTACTTCAGCTCGATCAGGTGGTAGAGGAAGTGGCGCAAGATCTCTATCCTAACCGTCTCTGCCAGTATCTATTTGAGCTCAGCCAAAAGTTTAATCAGTTCTACGATCGCTGCCCGGTGCTTCAAGCGACAGATCCTCAGCGCACCTCCCGTCTACTGCTCTGCGATCTCACCGCTAAAACGCTTAAACTGGGCCTATCACTGCTGGGTATTCAAGTGCTAGAGCGCATGTGAAATTGCTGCTGATAGTAGCAATGCTCAGTTAACACATCCATCTAAAGACAGGAGACATTTAGTCTTAAAATTGCTTTCCTCAAGATGGGTGCAAGATAGGACTTAAGCAGGGCATCTATCCTGAAAAAATATCCCGATATCTAAGCGGTAATCTTGTAACTAATACTTAGCGAACGAGTTTGTTAAAAAACAAAGTCTTGGTATTAGATAATGGGGACTTTTAGCCCGGTTGGGCTAACGCTTTGACGCTACTTTTATAGAAGTAATGCAGTTTTGATAAGATTGTGCGCTCTGATACTAATTGCTGGTGAGAGAGGCACGTTATCGGGAAAGCTAAGGGTGCATCTCAAACCAGTTTTAAGTTTTTGGTTGAAACTATCACAATGGCCTACGCGGTAGTCGGTCACTACAATGCTGGCTTAGTCGGCTTGTCCTTAGGTGTTGCAGTACTAGCGTCGTTTACCACCCTAAGTTTGGGGCGGCAGATTTTGAGCATAGAACGCTACCAGTGGCTCTGGCTGCTGGGCGGTGGGCTGGCAATGGGTACGGGCATTTGGGCTACTCACTTTATCGGTATGCTGGCGCTTGAGCTGCCTATGCCGGTAACCTACGACCTGTTGATGACCGGCCTATCGCTGGTGGGTGCAGTGCTAGCGGCTAGTGTGGCGCTAGCACTCGTCAGTCGGCCCGTCTTAAATCGGCTTCGGCTAGTTGCTGGCAGTTTGGTGATGGGTTTGGCGATCGCCTGGATGCATTACATCGGCATGGCGGCGATGGAAGTACCGGCTCACCTCAGCTACCACTGGCCTCTAGTCGCCCTCTCTGTAGTCATAGCAATGGTCGCCTCAACGGCGGCGCTGGTGCTCAACCTTTGGCCGCCGCATGCTCCCAGGCAGGGGCAGCCCTGGTTTGCTATGTTAGCAGTACCAATCTTGGGCACCGCTATTGGCGGCCTGCACTATACCGCTATGGCTGCCACAGCCTTTCAGCCCAGCGATGCAATCAACGACCTGACCAATGATCTGACCAACAACTTGACAGGCGTGGGAGCGCTGCCCGATTTAGAGGCTCCGTGGCTGGCCCTGGCGGTAGGGCTTGGAGCTGCCGTAATTTTGCTCATTGCCCTAATTGGGCTGCGAATTAACCGACGCCTGACTCAGCAGCGCATGCAGGAAATGGCTCTGGTCGATAGCGAACAACGCTTTCGGGCCTTGATTCGTGACATGGGAGTTGGGGCGCTGCTGCTCAACGCCAAAGCCGAAATTTTAATCTATAACCAGGCGGCTCAGCTGCTGCTGCACCTGCCCGAGGGCAAGAGCTATCCTCTGGTATTTGGTCAGGCTGGCTACATCCAAAAGGAGAACGGCACACCTTTTTTGGCGGCGGAGCTGCCGGTGCAGCAGGCGATCGCCCAAAAAGCACCCCTGGGGGATGTGGTAATTGGGGTCAGTGCTGCCGAGGCCGATCCGCCGCGCTGGCTGCTGGTAAACGTTGACCCGCAGCTCAATGAGGCGGGGCAGGTCGAACGGGTGGTGTGTACCTGTAGCGACATCACGATGCAAAAGCAGGCCGAGGTAGCCGTACGAGCCGTGGCCAACCGCGAAAAAGCGGTCATGCAAATCGTGCAGCGCATGCGCCAAACCCTCGATCTAGAGGCTATTTTTGCCGCTACTACCGAAGAATTGCAGCAGGCGCTCGGCTGCGAGCGCGTCTGGATCTACCGCTTTAACCCTGACTGGAGCGGTACCGTCGTGGCCGAAGCGCTCACCGACCCCACCGCCCCCTCCACACTGGCGACGGCGACAGTCGACCGCCTCATTGACCAGGATGACTGCGGCGCTCGCCAGCTGCAAAACGGCGGGTTTGACGACGGCTACCTGCTGCTTGAAGACACCTATCTGCAGGAAACCCAGGCAGAAACCTATCGCCATGACCGCACCTACCACCGCGTCAACGACATTTACACCGAAGGGTTTAACACCTGTTACCTGGAGTTCTTGGAGCGCTGGCAGGTGCGCGCCTACGTGATTGTGCCTATTTTTGCGGGCCATCAGCTCTGGGGGCTGTTGGGCGTCTATGCCCACCACTACCCACGAACCTGGGCCCGCAACGAAGTCAAAATGGTGCTTCAGGTTGGTACTCACCTGGGTACAGCTGTACAACAGGCCGACCTGCTGCGGCAAACCCAGCAGCAGGCCCAGGCGCTAGCGGTGGCCAAGCGCGCTGCCGACGCCGCCAGCCAGGCAAAGAGCGACTTTTTAGCCAGCATGAGCCACGAACTGCGGACTCCCCTCAACGCCATTCTGGGCTTTACCCAAATTCTGCACGACGACGACAGTTTAGATGCGGCCCACCGCGACCTAATTGCCATTGTCAACCGCAGCGGCAACCACCTGCTGGGGCTGGTCAACAATGTGCTGTCGCTGGCCAAAATTGAGGCCAACAAAATCACCCTTAACAATGAGGCCTTTGATCTGCACCAGCTGCTGCAGGCCGTAGATGATCTGCTGCAGCTCAAGGCCGAGGCCAAAGGAATTCAGCTAGTCGTGGTGCCACCGCCGCTGCCTTACCAGCTGTGGGCCGACGAGAGCAAGCTGCGGCAGATTTTAATCAACCTGATTGGCAACGCGATCAAATTTACGCACCAGGGCAGCGTTGTGGTGCGATCGCGCCTGTATCAGAACCTGAGCGATTCGGTTCAGCCCTACCGACTCAGCATTGAGGTGCAAGATACAGGCGTAGGCATTAACTCAGAAGAAATTGCCCACCTGTTTCAGCCCTTTCACCAAACGCAGTCAGGGCGACGATCCGCTGAAGGCACTGGTTTAGGACTCTCGCTCAGCTACAACTTTGCCCAGCTGATGGGGGGCGACATCACCGTGACGAGTCGGCCAGGAGTAGGTTCGACCTTTACGGTCAGTTTGCCTGTGGGTATGGCCGTGATGGTCAAAGACCAGACCTCGGAGGCCGTCGCCGCTCGCCTGGCGCAGCTAGACCACGACATTCTCCACCTGGCTCCGCACCAGCCCACTCCCCGCATTCTAGTCGCTGACGACGTGGCTGAGAGCCGACTGCTAATTCGCCACTGGCTTGAGGGGGCCGGGTTTGAGGTGCGCGAAGCCAGCCAGGGTGAAGAGGCTATTGCCCTGTGGCAATCGTGGCAACCTCACCTGATCTGCCTTGATATGCGCATGCCTGTGCTTGACGGCTATGCCGTAGCGCGTCAAATTCGCCAGCTACCCGGGGGTGCTACCACTGCGATTATTGCGGTGACCGCCAGTGTCTTTGAGGAGCAGCGCTCAGAATGCATTACGGCGGGCTGTGATGCGGTGCTGCCAAAACCCCTGCAGCGTCAGGTGCTGCTTGAGCACATTGGCCGTAGCCTCAATCTTGCTTACCAGTACACCGCTGAGTTGCGGCCAGACGACGACTCGACAGGCGAAGACCGCTTCCAGAGAGCGACGGCGGCCTCGCCTGACTACAGTGGACAAAGCTCAATTAAAGACCATTGCCCCCTCACCGAGGCTGACTTTAATTTGCTTACCCCCGACTGGCTCAGCCAGGTTCACCAGGCTGCCCAGGCCGCTGACGACCGCCGCGTGCGCCAGCTCATCGCCCAGCTTTCCCCCGAACAAGACGCTCTAGCGCAGCGGTTAAATCGTTTAGTCAACGATTTTCGCCTCGATGTGATCATTGACCTGACCGCTGTTTCCTCCTCAACGCTTTCCCTGTAGCCGATCGAACCTATGACCACCGCTGTACCCCCTCGCCATCAGGATACAGACTTTAAAGATGCAGACATCTTGTTGGTAGACGATATCCCCGACAACCTGCGGGTCTTGTCTACCATTCTGGAAGCTGAGGGCTACCGCTGTCGCAAGGCCATTAGCGGTGCTCTAGCTCTCAATGCCATTGCGCTGGCTCCCCCAGACCTAATCTTGCTCGACATCACCATGCCTACGATGGATGGTTTTGAGGTTTGCCGTCAGCTCAAGGTGAGCGCGGGTACTCAGAGTATCCCAATTATTTTTCTGACCGCCCGTGATGCCGAAACTGAAAAAGAGCAGGCCTTTGGCCTGGGGGCCGCCGACTACATCGTCAAACCCTTTATGGCCTACGAGGTACTGCTGCGGGTGAAGCATCAGCTGGCCCTGCGGCGACAGCAGCAGCAGCTAGAGGCTCAAAATCAGCAGCTCCAGGCCGAAATTAAAGAACGTCAGCAGGTTGAAGTCGAACTCCGCCGTCAGCGCCAGCGTTCCGAGGAGCTGCTGACTAACGTGCTGCCTTTTCAAATTGCCCAGCGCCTCAAAGAACGGGAGCAGGCGATCGCCGATCAGTTTGACGCCGTCACGATTTTGTTTGCCGATATCGTGGGCTTTAGCCCCGTGGCGGCTCAGCTTGCCCCCTGCGAACTGGTGCACTTGCTCAACCAAATGTTTTCTCGCTTCGACGAGCTGGCCGCCATCTACAAGCTAGAGAAAATTAAAACCATTGGGGATGCCTATATGGTGGCGGCTGGGGTGCCCTGCCCCCGGCCCGACCACGCCCAGGCGATCGCTCAGATGGCGTTAGACATGCAGGCCACCATCAGCGACTTCCAGCGACCCGACGGCCATCCCTTCCGGCTGCGCATTGGCATTAACTCAGGCAGTGTTGTCGCTGGGGTGATTGGCATTCGCAAATTTATCTACGATCTTTGGGGAGACACCGTCAACATCGCCAGCTTTATGGAAACGACCGGCGAGGCTGGCAAAATTCAGGTGTCAGAGCTGGCCTACGCCCACCTCAAAGACCACTTCACCCTCAAACCTCGCGGGCCAGTGTGCCTCAAAAATGGCGACAGCATGACCACCTACTGGCTGACTCCCCAGGAGCAGGCTACCCCCCGACCCACCCAGCTCACGGCCCTGGACTATCCCCCTGGCCCGGCCCTGTGCTGCGGCTAAGGTCTGCTGCGGCTCACCCCTAAGTATCGGCGGTAGCTCCCACTTCTACCGGCACTGGCGTCAGCGGTTTGGTGGCGCTAAGTGCCGCATTCACGAGCCCCAAAAACAGCGGATGGGGCGCGCTGGGCCGCGACTGAAACTCGGGGTGAAACTGGCTAGCAATAAAGAAAGGATGGCCAGGTAGCTCAATAATTTCCACCAGGCGGCCGTCGGGAGAAGTGCCGCTGACGGTATAGCCCGACTCCACAAACAGGTTGCGGTAGGCATTGTTGAACTCGTAGCGATGGCGGTGGCGCTCGTAGACCACCTCAGCCCCATAAAGATGACTGGCCAGGGTATCGGGAGCCAGTCGACAGGGGTAGAGCCCTAGCCGCATAGTGCCGCCCAGATCGACCACATCCTGCTGCTCAGGCAGCAGGCTAATCACCGGGTTGGGGGTTTCGGGGGTAAATTCTGAACTGTCGGCTCCGTCGAGCTGGGCCACATGGCGAGCCCACTCGACTACCGAGCACTGCATGCCCAGGCACAGCCCCAAAAAGGGAATGCCCTTTGTGCGGGCATACTCGATCGCCTGCACCTTGCCGCCGATGCCGCGCGAGCCAAACCCACCCGGCACCAAAATGCCGTTAACGCCGCTCAGGTGGGCCTCTGGGCCGTTGACTTCGATATCTTCAGAATTGATCCAGCGCACATTGAGGGCGGCTCGATGGGCGATCGCCGCATGGCGCAGGGCCTCCACCACCGACAGGTAGGCATCGTTGAGGCTGACGTACTTGCCCACAATCGCAATGTCAACCGGGTGACTGGAGCTGTAAAGCCCCTCTACAATGGTCTCCCACTGGCCCAGGTGGGGCTGGCGCTGGTCTAGGGCCAAAATTTTCAACGCCTGGTGGGCCAGCCCTTCGTGCTCTAGCTTCAGGGGCACCTCGTATATGCTGCTGGCGTCCTGGCAAGTGACCACGGCCTCGGCGGGCACGTCGCAAAACTCGGCAATCTTTTCCTTCATGGGCTGGGGCAGCGGACATTCGCAGCGGCATACCAAAATGTCGGGCTGAATGCCGATCGATCGCAGCTCTTTCACCGAGTGCTGAGTCGGCTTGGTTTTCAGTTCTCCCGCTGAGGCAATGTAGGGCACCAGGGTGACGTGCATGTAGAGCACGTCCTGACGACCCACATCCTTCCGAAACTGCCGAATCGCTTCTAGAAAGGGCAGCGACTCAATATCGCCAACGGTGCCGCCAATTTCGGTAATTACCACGTCGGGGTTGGTGTTGCGAGCTACCCGGTGAATGCGCTCTTTAATTTCATTGGTGATATGGGGAATCACCTGCACCGTGCCCCCCTGGTAGTCGCCCCGGCGCTCGCGGTTGATCACCGCTTGGTAAATAGAGCCGGTGGTGACGCTGTTCAGCCGCGACATAGCCGTATCGGTAAAGCGCTCGTAGTGGCCCAGGTCGAGGTCGGTTTCGGCCCCATCTTCGGTCACAAACACCTCCCCGTGCTGAAAGGGGCTCATCGTGCCGGGGTCGACGTTGATATAGGGGTCGAGCTTAAGAATAGAAACGGAGTAGTCGCGCGACTTGAGCAATCGGCCCAGACTGGCCGCGACAATGCCCTTGCCGATGCTCGACACCACGCCGCCGGTTACAAACACAAACTTCGTCATAGCAGCTTAACCCAGACCCCAGGAGCGTTAACCCGTTAATTGTGCCACAGGGGCCAGGTGATTCGTGCCAATCCCAAAGGCTGCTCCAGCAGACTGAAGGAAACGCGAGTGAGAGAGGGGCCTAGGCGCTGGGAGAACCCTCGCCACCGCCCGCTTCGGGCTGAACTCGTCGCTGCACCGAGTCGCCGTGGGAGGGCAACCCCTCAGTCTCGGTCAGCACCGCGATCGCATCCGCTACCCGCCGCAATGCCTCAGGCGAGTACTGCATCAGGCTGGAGTGCTTCATAAAGGTTTCGGTTGACAGGGGTGAGGCGTAACGGGCCGCGCCCGAGGTGGGCAGGGTGTGGTTGGGGCCAGCCAGGTAGTCGCCCACCGCCTCAGGGGTGGAATGGCCTAAAAAGATCGCTCCGGCGTGGCGAATGTGCTCTAGCAAATCCCAGGGCTCGTCTACTTCGAGCTGCAGGTGCTCGGGGGCAAAGCCGTTGGATAGCTCAGCCGCCCGCTCCAGGCTGTCGACAACAACCGCCAGGCCGTAGTTGGCGATCGCCTTTTCGGTCAGGGTCTGGCGCGGGTGCCCCGCCAGCTGGCGGTCAACCTCAGCGGCCACTCGTTCAGCCAGCACTTCACTAGTCGTAATTAGAATGGCGGCGGCAATGGGGTCGTGTTCCGCCTGAGCCAGCAGATCGGCAGCGACATGGGCGGGGTTGGCCGTATGGTCAGCAATTACCAAAACCTCAGACGGCCCTGCCAGCGAGTCAATGCCCACCGTGCCAAACACCAGTTTTTTCGCCAGCGTGACGTAGATATTGCCGGGACCCGTAATCACATCTACCGCCGGCACTGTCTCAGTTCCGTAGGCCAGCGCCGCGATCGCCTGGGCTCCGCCAACTCGGTAAATTTCGGTAATGCCGGCCTCCTGAGCCGCCACTAGTACCGCCGGGTTCACCGTGCCCGTCTGACCAGGCGGGGTGACCATGACCACCTGCTTGACCCCCGCTACGCGGGCCGGAATCGCGTTCATAATCACAGTGCTGGGGTAAGATGCCCGCCCTCCGGGGACATAAATCCCGGCTCGATCGACAGGCGTGTAGCGCTTGCCCAAGACCACACCATTGTCTTCGAACTGCACCCAGCTCTGGGGTACTCGCTGGCTATGAAAGGTCTCGACATTTTTGCAGGCCAGCCGAATGGCATCCAGCAGCCCCTTACTCACCTGCTGATAGGCCGCATCTAGCTCAGCTCCCGAAAAGCGTAGCCCATCGGCGGCCAGGGTAACTCCGTCAAAGTCCGCAGTATACTGAATAAGGGCCTGGTCTCCCTGGCGGCGAACGGCGTGTAGAATTTCTCGAACTGTGGCTTCCTTATGGACGACTTGGTCGTCGTGGGTGCGGGCACAGATGCGTTGCAGCTCTGTTTTTGCCTCAGGTAGCTGATGGGTGATGCGCAGCATTACAGCCAGGAATCCAGATAAGCCAGCAAGGTGCGATGCGCTAGGTTAGCTGCCTGGGAGTGGTAAAACATCCCGGAAAGGCAGTCAACACCAGCGTTCTAACATCCTAGTCGATCTACAGACTAATTTGGTAGTTAACGAACGCATTCAATTACACCAATCGGCACCAATTGGTGCTAACATGCTTTATCCAGTCAATTAATCTTGTTAAGCTAGGGCGAACTGTGGCAAACATCAAGTCTGCACTAAAACGAATTGAAATTACCGAGCGCAATCGGCTGCACAACCGAGCCTATAAGTCGGCGGTCAAAACGTTGACCAAAAACTATCTCTCTGCTGTTGACGCCTACCGGGCTGACCCTAGCGCCGATGCTCAGAAGCAGGTCGAAGCCACTATGGCCGCTGCCTACAGCAAAATTGATAAGGCCGTAAAGCGCGGCGTGCTTCATCCCAATACCGGTGCCCGTAAAAAGTCTCGTCTGGCTCGGGTGCTCAAAGCTCAAGAGACGGCAGGGGCTGCATCTTAGGTTCCCCTGGGCTCCAGATCCGCTGGGCCGCCTGCTGTTTCTCGTGGCTGCGCACTTGTTATGCCTTTGGTTGATACCCACGTACACCTCAACTTTGATACGTTTGCTGGGGATCTCGACGAACTAACCCAGGCCTGGAGACAGGCCGGGGTTTTGGCTTTGGTGCATTCCTGTGTCGAGCCTGGCGAGTTTGCGGCCATGCAGGCGATCGCCGATCGCATCCCAGAGCTGTATCTATCGGTAGGGCTACACCCCCTCGATATGGATAAATGGACTGGCGCTACGGCCGCCCAGATATTTGAGCTGGCCGCCTCTGATCGGCGGGTAGTTGCCATTGGCGAAACCGGGCTCGATTTCTTCAAGGCGGACGATGAAGCCGTTCAGCGCGAGGCCTTTTGGCAGCAGCTAACCATTGCTCACAGCCTGGGTCTGCCGGTTATCGTTCACTGCCGAGACGCTGCCCAGGCGACAGCTGAGGTGATTGATAAGTTTCAGCGTCAGGTTGGCCCTGTTGCTGGTGTGATGCACTGCTGGGCAGGAACTCCGGCAGAGACTCAGCAGTTTCTTGATCTGGGGTTCTACATTAGCTTTAGCGGTATTGTCACCTTCAAAAACGCTCAACAGGTTAAAGCCTCGGCTCAAATGGTGCCCGCCCACCGATTGCTGGTTGAAACTGACTGTCCCTTTCTAACCCCTGAGCCTCGGCGCAAAGAACGCCGCAATCAGCCTGCCTTTGTGTATCATGTGGCGGCTTACCTGGCTGAGTTACGCCAGGTCGACTTTGAAGCCTTGGCTCAGACTACCACTCGTAATGCTGTGACCTTGTTTAAATTGCCCGAGCTGTCTCAACTGCTTGCCGCTGACTCCAACTTGCCCTACGTAACCACTTCGGCGGGCTGCTAGGGGTTGATTTAGGTGCTGGGGCGATCGCTGTTGAACAGCCTCTCCCCAGCGTTAGGCCGCCCTGCTTTACCGCCCCGATTTGCCCACCCGCTCCGTTCGAGATGCGTCGTTACATCCTGACCCATCTGCACCTGGCTGACCTGCACTAGGAGACCCATGACTGAAACCACCGTTTACCAAGCTCCCCCCAACTTTGTTCTGCCCGACCTGGTAGAAATTCAGCGGTCTAGCTTTCGCTGGTTCCTAGAAGAAGGATTGATCGAAGAGCTAGAGAGCTTTTCTCCTATTACCGACTACACCGGTAAGCTCGAACTGCACTTTTTAGGTAAGCAGTACAAGCTCAAGAGCCCTAAGTACGACGTGGACGAAGCCAAGCGGCGGGATGCTACCTATGCCGTACAGATGTACGTGCCCACCCGGTTGATCAACAAAGAAACCGGTGAGATCAAGGAGCAGGAAGTCTTTATTGGCGACCTGCCGCTGATGACCGATCGCGGCACTTTCATTATCAACGGGGCCGAGCGGGTGATCGTCAACCAGATCGTGCGCAGCCCTGGGGTCTACTACAAGGCCGAAACCGACAAAAACGGTCGCCGCACCTACAACGCCAACCTGATCCCCAACCGCGGAGCCTGGCTCAAGTTTGAGACCGATAAAAACGATCTGGTCTGGGTTCGAATTGACAAAACCCGCAAGCTGTCGGCGCAGGTGCTGCTGAAGGCACTGGGTCTCACCGACAATGAGATCTTTGACTCGCTGCGCCACCCCGACTACTTCCAAAAAACGATTGAAAAAGAAGGGCAGTTCAGCGAAGAAGAGGCTCTGCTGGAGCTATACCGCAAGCTGCGTCCTGGTGAGCCTCCCACGGTTGCTGGCGGGGAGCAACTGCTGCACTCCCGTTTCTCCGACCCCAAGCGGTACGACCTGGGTCGAGTCGGGCGCTACAAGCTCAACCGCAAACTGCGCCTCAACGTGCCCGATGCCACGCGGGTGCTGACACCCACCGACATTCTGTCGGCGATCGACTACCTGATCAACCTGGAGTTCGATATCGGCTCCATTGACGACATTGACCACTTGGGCAATCGCCGGGTGCGCTCCGTCGGCGAACTGCTGCAAAACCAGGTTCGGGTGGGCCTCAATCGCCTGGAGCGGATCATTCGTGAGCGAATGACCGTCTCCGACTCCGACTCGCTGACTCCGGCATCCCTGGTGAACCCCAAGCCGCTGGTAGCAGCGATTAAGGAGTTCTTTGGCTCCAGTCAGCTGTCTCAGTTTATGGATCAAACCAATCCCCTAGCCGAGTTGACCCACAAGCGCCGCATTAGCGCCCTCGGCCCTGGCGGTCTGACCCGGGAGCGAGCTGGCTTTGCCGTGCGCGACATTCACCCCTCCCACTACGGGCGCATTTGCCCGATCGAAACCCCGGAGGGGCCAAACGCGGGCCTGATTGGCTCTCTGGCCACCCACGCCCGAGTCAATGAGTTTGGCTTTATCGAAACGCCTTTCTTTAAGGCTGAGAATGGCCGCGTCTTCAAAGATGTCGAGCCCATCTATATGACCGCCGACGAAGAAGACGATCTGCGGGTCGCCCCAGGCGACATTGCCACCGACGAGAATGGCTACATCATTGGCGACACCATTCCGGTCCGCTATCGCCAGGACTTCACCACCACCGACTCCACTGAGGTGGACTACGTGGCCGTATCGCCCGTGCAGATTATCTCGGTGGCTACCTCGCTGATTCCCTTCCTGGAGCACGACGACGCCAACCGCGCTCTGATGGGGTCTAACATGCAGCGTCAGGCGGTGCCTCTGCTTCAGCCTGAGCGCCCGCTGGTGGGTACAGGCCTTGAGGCCCAGGCCGCCCGCGACTCCGGTATGGTGATTATCAGCCGCACCGATGGCGAGATTGTGTACCTCGATGCCGACATGATCAAGGTGCGTGATCCCGAAGGTAACGTCCACGAGTACGAGCTGCAGAAGTACCAGCGCTCCAACCAAGATACCTGTTTGAACCAGCGCCCAATCGTGTTCCCTGGGGAACAGGTGCAGTCTGGACAGGTGCTGGCCGATGGCTCGGCCACCGAAGGCGGTGAACTGGCTCTGGGGCAAAACGTGCTGGTGGCCTACATGCCCTGGGAAGGCTACAACTACGAGGATGCTATCCTGCTCAGCGAGCGCCTGGTGTATGACGATGTCTACACCTCCATTCACGTGGAGAAGTTTGAGATCGAGGCGCGACAGACTAAGCTTGGCCCTGAGGAAATTACTCGGGAAATTCCCAACGTTGGGGAAGATGCTCTGCGCCAACTCGACGAAACTGGCATCATCCGCATCGGTGCCTGGGTCGAGTCGGGCGACATTCTGGTCGGTAAGGTCACGCCTAAGGGTGAATCGGACCAGCCGCCGGAAGAAAAGCTGCTGCGGGCCATCTTTGGTGAAAAAGCCCGAGACGTGCGCGATAACTCTCTGCGGGTACCCAACGGTGAGAAGGGCCGGGTCGTCGATGTGCGGGTGTTTACCCGTGAGCAGGGAGATGAGCTGCCCCCCGGTGCCAATATGGTGGTGCGGGTCTATGTAGCTCAAAAGCGCAAGATTCAGGTGGGCGACAAAATGGCCGGTCGTCACGGCAACAAGGGGATTATTTCCCGCATTTTGCCCATTGAAGACATGCCCTACCTGCCCGATGGTACGCCCATCGATATTGCCCTTAACCCGCTGGGGGTGCCTTCCCGTATGAACGTGGGACAGGTGTTTGAGTGCCTGCTGGGCTGGGCGGCCGACAACCTGGATGCTCGATTCAAGGTGATTCCCTTCGACGAGATGTATGGCGAAGAAGCCTCTCGAAATTCTACCCACGGCAAACTGATGGAGGCCCGCGAAACCACCGGCAAAGACTGGATCTTTAACCCTGATGACCCCGGCAAAATTGTGCTGCGGGACGGTCGCACGGGGGAGGCCTTTGATAAGGCGATTACAGTGGGTCGGGCCTACATGCTGAAGCTGGTGCACCTGGTCGACGACAAGATCCACGCCCGTTCTACCGGCCCCTACTCTCTGGTGACCCAGCAGCCCCTGGGCGGCAAGGCCCAGCAGGGTGGTCAGCGATTTGGCGAAATGGAGGTGTGGGCGCTAGAAGCCTTTGGGGCCGCCTATACCCTCCAGGAGCTGTTGACGGTTAAGTCTGACGATATGCAGGGGCGCAACGAGGCGCTCAATGCGATCGTCAAGGGCAAATCGATTCCTCGTCCCGGTACGCCTGAGTCTTTCAAGGTGCTGATGCGAGAGCTGCAATCCCTCTGTTTAGACATTGCGGTGCACAAGGTCGAAACCCGTGAAGACGGTACCAGCCGCGATACCGAAGTCGACCTGATGGCCGACGTCAACAGCCGCCGCACCCCCTCTCGACCCACCTATGAGTCTATTGCTCGGGATGAGGAGCTAGAAGAAGTAGAAGACTAGTCCATCCCCGTGTCTGTCCCCAGGATTGTGCTTAGGCGGTCCTGGGAGGTAGACCTTATTCTCCATACCTAGACCAAGCGCCCTTTCAAGGAAAACACCCAGCATGGCCAAGCTAGAACAACGGTTTGACTACGTCAAAATCGGCCTCGCCTCCCCAGAGCGGATTCGCCAGTGGGGAGAGCGCACCCTGCCTAACGGTCAGATTGTGGGCGAAGTGACCAAACCCGAAACGATCAACTACCGCACGCTTAAGCCTGAAATGGACGGGCTGTTCTGCGAGCGCATTTTTGGCCCAGCTAAAGACTGGGAGTGCCACTGCGGCAAGTACAAGCGGGTGCGCCATCGGGGCATTGTATGCGAGCGCTGTGGCGTAGAGGTGACCGAGTCGCGAGTGCGCCGTCACCGGATGGGCTATATCAAGCTAGCTGCCCCGGTAGCCCACGTGTGGTATCTGAAAGGTATCCCAAGCTATATCGCTATTTTGCTCGATATGCCCCTGCGCGATGTGGAGCAGATCGTCTATTTCAATGCCTATGTTGTGCTGGACCCCGGCAATGCTGACAATCTCAGCTACAAGCAGCTGCTGACTGAAGACCAGTGGATTGAAATTGAAGACCAACTCTACGACGAGGAAACCGAGTTGTCCGGCGTCGAGGTTGGCATTGGGGCCGAAGCCCTACAGCGCCTGCTGGAGGACCTGGAGCTAGAGACCACGGCGGAAAAGCTGCGGGAGGACATTGCCAACTCCAAAGGCCAGAAGCGGGCCAAGTTGATCAAGCGCCTGCGGGTCATCGACAACTTTATCGCCACCGGATCGAAGACCGAGTGGATGGTGCTGGACGTGATCCCGGTGATTCCGCCCGACCTGCGGCCGATGGTGCAGCTCGACGGCGGCCGCTTTGCCACCTCGGACCTCAACGACCTCTACCGCCGGGTGATCAACCGCAACAATCGACTGGCACGCCTGCAGGAGATTCTGGCTCCAGAAATCATTGTCCGCAACGAAAAGCGGATGCTGCAGGAGGCCGTGGATGCTCTGATCGACAACGGTCGCCGGGGCCGCACCGTGGTGGGAGCTAACAATCGGCCACTGAAATCTCTCTCTGACATCATTGAGGGTAAGCAGGGACGCTTCCGGCAAAACCTCCTGGGTAAGCGGGTGGACTACTCGGGCCGTTCTGTGATCGTGGTTGGCCCCAAGCTGCAGATTCACCAGTGCGGGCTGCCTCGAGAGATGGCGATCGAGCTGTTTCAGCCCTTTGTTATCCATCGGCTGATTCGCCAGGGTTTGGTCAACAACATCAAGGCGGCTAAAAAGCTGATTCAGCACAACGACCCCAGCGTATGGGACGTGCTTGAGGAAGTAATTGAGAGCCACCCCGTCATGCTAAACCGGGCACCGACCCTGCACCGTTTGGGCATTCAAGCCTTTGAGCCGATTTTGGTGGAGGGTCGTGCGATTCAGCTGCACCCGCTGGTGTGCCCGGCCTTTAACGCCGACTTTGACGGTGACCAGATGGCTGTACACGTGCCGCTGTCGCTGGAAGCCCAGTCGGAGGCCCGCCTGCTGATGCTGGCTTCAAACAACGTGCTGTCGCCCGCCACGGGGCAGCCGATCATTACCCCTTCTCAGGATATGGTGCTGGGCTGCTACTACCTGACGGCGGAGAACCCTGACGCTACCAAGGGCGAAGGCCATTACTTCGCCAATATGGAGGACGCCATTATGGCCTTTGAACAGGGCCTAATTGATCTCCATGCCAAGGTGTGGCTGCGATTTGACGGGGAGGTTGAGTCTGACCAACCTAAGTCGACTGCCCCCGAGCGGATGGAGTCTGAGGACGGCACCATCACTGAAATCTACCCCGATCGCCGCGTGCGTTTAGACAGCGAGGGCAACTTGATTTCTCAGTACATTAAGACCACGCCGGGCCGGATTATTTACAACAAGGCGGTGCTCGACGCGATCGCAGGCTAGGGGCCACAACAACACAGCACGAACATCACACTACAAGGGCAAAACCTATGGCTGAGCAAGGGGCACCTCAATCCTCTCTGATCTTTCGGAACCGTATAATTGACAAAAAGCAGCTCAAGAAGTTGATTGCCTGGTCGTTTACCCAACACGGCACCGCGCGCACCTCCCAAATGGCCGACCGAATTAAGGAGCTGGGCTTTAAGTACGCTACCCGAGCCGGGGTTTCTATCAGCGTAGAAGACCTTCAGGTGCCGCAGCAGAAGAAAGGTATGCTGGCCGCTGCTGAGGAGGATATCCGCATTACTGAGGAGCGCTATACCCGCGGCGAAATTACCGAAGTAGAGCGTCTGACCAAAGTAATTGACACCTGGAACGACACCAGCGAAGAGCTGAAAGACCAGGTGGTCAAAAACTTTAAAGAAAATAACCCGCTCAACTCTGTCTACATGATGGCTTTCTCGGGAGCCCGAGGGAACATCTCTCAGGTGCGCCAGCTGGTGGGCATGCGAGGTCTGATGGCTAACCCCCAGGGGGAAATCATCGACCTCCCGATTAAAACCAACTTCCGCGAGGGGCTGACCGTTACCGAGTACGTGATTTCCTCCTACGGTGCTCGCAAGGGTCTGGTGGATACCGCCCTGCGGACGGCGGACTCGGGCTACCTGACTCGCCGTCTCGTCGACGTGTCGCAGGACGTAATCATCCGTGAGCACGACTGCGGCACTGAGCGCGGTATTCCCCTACGCAGCATGACCGACGGTGAGCGGGTGCTGATTCCTTTAGAGAACCGCCTGCTGGGTCGGGTAGTCGCCGAAGATGTGGTGCACCCCAAAACCGGTGAGGTGCTGCTGGAGAAAGATCATCCTGTGTCGCCAGAAACAGCAGAAATGCTGGCTGAAGCCGGCGTTGAAGGGGTAGTGGTGCGATCGCCCCTGACCTGTGAGGCGACCCGTTCTGTCTGCCGCCTCTGCTATGGCTGGAGTCTGGCTCACTCCGAAATGGTTGATTTGGGCGAGGCCGTGGGCATCATCGCCGCCCAGTCTATCGGTGAACCCGGCACCCAAATGACGATGCGGACCTTCCACACGGGCGGTACCTTTACCGGCGAAGTGGCACCCCGCATTCGGGCTGCCAAGGACGGCACTGTGAAGCTGCCCAAAAACCTCAAGACCCGCGCCTTCCGCACCCGCTACGGCGAAGAAGCCCTCATGCTGGAGGCCAACGCCGACATCGTGATCGAAGGCACGGGCAAAAATAAAACCGAGTCTCTGCCCCAGGGCACGATTTTGTTTGTCAACGACGGCGAGACGGTGCAAAAAGAGCAGCTGCTAGCTGAGCTACCCTCTGCTGGACGCACCCGTAAGGTGACTGAAAAGGCCACCAAGGACGTGACCTCTGATCTGGCTGGAGAAGTGAAATTTGCTGGCCTGGTCCAAGAAGAAAAAACCGACCGTCAGGGCAACACCACTCGTCTGGCCCAGCGGGGTGGTCTGCTGTGGGTGCTGGCTGGCGATGTCTACAACCTGCCCCCCAGCGCTGAGCCCGTGGTGCGCAACGGCGACTACGTCAACGCCGACGACACCCTGGCCGAAACCAAGCTCACGACCGAGCGGGGTGGTTTGGTGCGCCTGCCCGAAGCCGACGACGAGAAGGGCACCCGCGAGGTCGAAATTATTACGGCCTCGGTAATGCTAGACCAGGCTCAGGTCCGCAAAGAGCACGGCCAGGGCCGCGAACACTACTTCATTGAGACTGCCCATGGTCAGCGCTTCTCTCTGATTGCCACCCCTGGGGCTAAGGTCACCAGCGGTCAGGTCATCGCTGAACTTGAGGACGATCGCTACCACACCCAAACCGGCGGTATCGTCAAGTTCTCTGGCGTCGACGTAGCCAAAAAGGGCAAGGGCAAGCAGGGCTACGAAGTGGTGCAGGGCGGCACCCTGCTGTGGATTCCGGAAGAAGCCCACGAGGTCAATAAAGACATCTCGCTGCTGATGGTAGAAGACGGCCAGTATCTGGAAGCCGGAACTGAAGTTGTCAAAGATATCTTCTGCCAAAACAGCGGCGTGGTCGAAGTGACTCAGAAGAACGACATTCTGCGCGAAATTCTGGTCAAGCCCGGCGAAATCCACATGGTGGATGCGCCCGAGGACGTGATGGATCGCGATGGCACCCTAGTCAACGCTGGTGAAGAGGTAATGCCGGGTCTGGTGGCCGACGCTCTGCGCTATGTCGAGTATGTCGAGACTCCCGACGGCCCTGCCCTGCTGCTGCGCCCGGTCGAAGAATACGCTGTCCCCAATGAGCCCGCTGTGCCCAGCCAGGACAGCGCCGCCGATGCCGCCGGTTCAATCAAGCTGCGCGCCATTCAGCGCATTCCCTTCAAAGATGGGGAGCGGGTGAAGTCGGTGGATGGGGTTGAGCTGCTGCGCACCCAGCTGGTGCTCGACATCGAAGACGAGTCGCCCCACGTGGTGGCCGATATTGAGCTGGTGCCCGACGACGAAGACGCCGACCTGATGCGCCTGCAAATGGTGGTGCTTGAAACCCAGGTAATTCGTCGCGACGTGGTGGCTGACCAAACCCAGGGTAAAACCGTGACTCGGCTGCTGGTGGAAGACGGCCAGCAAATTGAGCCCGGAGCGGTGGTAGCTCGCACCGAGATTCGCTGTAAAGAGTCGGGCGAAGTGCGCGGTATTCGCGAAGGGCAGGAAGCCATTCGCCGCGTGCTGGTGGTGCGTGAGGCTGACCGCATGAAGGTCGACCTCCAGGGCAAGGAGCCTACGGTGAAGGTGGGCGATCTGGTGGTGGCAAACACCGAGCTGGCCCCCGGCCTTGTTCACGAAGAATCGGGCGAAGTTACCGGCATCGAGGATGGACAGATAGCGCTGCGTCTGGCTCGCCCTTATCGGGTGTCTACCGGGGCCGTTCTGCACATCGAAGATGGCGACCTGGTACAGCGGGGTGACAACCTGGTGCTGCTGGTGTTTGAGCGGGCTAAGACCGGCGACATCATTCAGGGTTTGCCTCGAATTGAAGAGCTGCTAGAGGCCCGCAAGCCGAAGGAAGCCTGTGTGCTGGCCGAGCGCCCCGGCAATGCTCAGGTGGTCTACAGTGATGATGAAACCGTAGAGGTTAAAATTGTCGAAGACGATGGCGTGGTTACAGAGTACCCCATTAGCCCTGGGCAAAACGTGCTGGTGTCAGATGGCCAGCGGGTCAGCACCGCTGAGCACCTGACCGACGGCCCCGCTAACCCGCACCAGATTCTGGAGGTGTTCTTTAAGTACAACCTCAGCCAGGGGATGGGCATTCACGATGCCGCTCTGGGTGCGCTGCAAAAGGTGCAGTCGTTCCTGGTCAACGAGGTGCAGTCGGTGTATCAGTCGCAGGGGATCGATATCTCTGACAAGCACACTGAGGTGATCGTGCGGCAGATGTCGTCGAAGTGCCGTATTGACGACGGCGGTGACACCACCATGCTGCCGGGTGAGCTGGTCGAAATTTACCAGGTCGAGCAGGTGAATGAAGCGATGGCAATCACCGGCGGTGCCCCGGCAGAATACACCCCGGTGCTGCTGGGTATCACCAAGGCCTCGCTGAACACCGACAGCTTCATCTCAGCGGCTAGCTTCCAGGAAACCACCCGGGTGCTGACCGAAGCGGCGATTGAGGGTAAATCTGACTGGCTGCGTGGTCTGAAAGAGAACGTCATTATCGGACGCTTAATTCCGGCCGGTACTGGCTACAACGCCTATGAGGAAACCCCGTCTCCAGAGCTTGACCCGGCCTATGAGTCGGCTATTTTGGATGACGATATGGTGCTGCAGGATGTGGTGCTGGATGACTTCACCGCCCGCAGCTACGATCTAGAGGGCAACCTCAGCATGCTCAACGACGACGAGATGATCGGCGGCATGTCCTTAGACGAAGGCGGTTCTCGCAATGGTGGGGCAGGCGAGGGCGACTTCGCTGGCCTTGGCAACAGTGCCGGGATGGACGATGATGACCTGCTGATCGACGATCAGACTGAAGCCGACTAGGTTGCGAGCCAGCTAGTATCCCAGTCTAGGCTGAGGTCCCGGTCGAGTCTTAAACTGGCTGGCCAAAGCTATATTAGGCGATCGCACCGACGTCCCGGCTGAGTTAACTCAGCCGGGACGTTGTGCTATTTAGGGTTTAATGAGGAGCTATCGTCGATTTATTGCGATCGCTCTACACATCTCCTGGCCCACGCTATGTCTATCTCTATCTTTTTGAGCTTCCCTAAACCCTGCTTTAAGCAGCAGGAGCTATTTATTCAGCAAGTGCGTGACTATCTTAAAGGCCGCGATTTTGCCCCTCGCACCCTGGGCGTCACTGACTACGATATGGATGCTCCACTGACCGCCATCCGGCGGCTGATGCTGGAGTCCAACGGCTTGATCACCGTAGCCTTTCGGCGCACCTTCATTGAGAAGGGTACAGCTCGCCTCCGTACTGATATTGATACCTTGAGCGAAGAAACCCTTGATGGTCAGTGGCTGACGACACCCTGGGCTCATATCGAACCGGCTATGGCCTATCAATTAGGCCTGCCAATATTGATCTTGCGGGAAAAAGGGGTGATGGCTGATGGCATTCTGGAGCGAGGCATCGCCGGGTTCTACATGCCTGAGTTTGATCTAGAGCAGCCGATTAGCAGCTACTTTTCATCGGGAGAGTGGAACGGCATGATTGGTCGTTGGGAGGGCTATGTCAGAGCCGTGGTCGAGAAAAAAGGTCGTCCACCGCTGCTGTTCTGACCGCTGCTTTATCTACCCCGGGGTTTAAACTAGAGACAAGAGGGAGGTAGCGTAGGTGGTTGCGGACTGGCGTCAGTCAGTCTGAGGAAAGTCCGGGCTCCCGAAAGACCAGACCTGCTGGGTAATGCCCAGTGCGGGCGACCGTGAGGATAGTGCCACAGAAACATACCGCCGATGGCCCTAGGTCAATGACTTGAGGGCACAGGTAAGGGTGCAAGGGTGCGGTAAGAGCGCACCAGCAGCATCGAGAGGTGCTGGCTAGGTAAACCCCGGTTGGGTGCAAGGTCAAGGGGCAAGGTTGGTCTTTTTCCGGCCCCGCCGTTGAGTACCGCAAGAGGCGTCTGGCAACAGACGTCCCAGATAGATAACCGCCCCCCCGGCAACGGGGGAACAGAACCCGGCTTATGTCTACCTCCTTCCCATCTACTTGCTCCACGCGCCGTGACTGAACTACCGCTCTCCCGTCAGCGGCAGCTCGAGCGCTGTGTGCAAACGCTGGGATTACCCGCTAGCCCTAACCTGGCCCGATTAAGCCAGGCGCTGACGCACAAGTCGGCTGATGCCCGCTATAACTACGAACAGCTTGAGCTGCTGGGGGATGCGGTACTGCGCCTGGCGGCTACAGAGTGTCTGCAGGAGAGCTTTTCTGAGGCCTCGGTAGGCGAACTCTCAGCGATTCGCTCGGTGCTGATTAGCGATCGCAGTCTAGCTCAACTGGCCCAGGAGCTGGGGCTGCATCCCTACCTGATTGTTGGCCCCGGCATGAAACCTGGCCCCACTCACCTGGCCGATGCCCTGGAAGCTGTAGTCGCCGTACTGTATTTAGAAACCCACAACCTGGAGCTGGTGCGAGCCTGGCTAGACGACTCGCTGCGCCAGCGGGCGATCGCAGTACACCAAGACCCGGTCAGGCAAAACTACAAAGTGGCCCTGCAAGAACTCACCCAGGCCCACAGCAAGGCCCTGCCTAGTTACCGCACCGCCGAACAGCAACCTGTAGACGGTGACCCCCAGCGGTATCAATCGACCGTATGGTTTCGGGAAACCTGTTGGGGAACCGGCTACGGCCCCACCAAAAAGCAGGCTGAGCAAGCGGCGGCAGCCGTCGCCTACGATCGCCTTCGCCAAACCCTTGTCCATGACCAACCCTCTGGTTCTCCATAATCAAGTTGCCCCCGATCAGGTTTCCCTTGATCTAGCCATTGTTGGCCTGGGCCGCTGGGGCCACCACCTGCTGCGCAACTTTCTCGCTCTGCCCGAGGCCAGAGTGGTTGCCCTGGTAGACCCCGATCGCCAGCGGCTGCACGACCTGTGCGATCGCTTTGGTCTAGCTGGCACTGTAGCCTGCTACGACAGCTGGACTGAAGCCATAGCTCACCCGGGCTTAGACGCAGCGGTGATCGCCACCCCCGCCAGCACCCACTATCCCATGATCAAAGCTGCCCTAGAGCAAGGGCTGCACGTGCTGAGCGAAAAACCGCTCACGCTGGAGCACGCAACCAGTGACGCCCTGGTTCAGCTAGCGGCAGGGCGGCAAAGGCAGCTAATGGTTGATCACACCTACCTGTTCCACCCGGCGGTGCAGCGCGGGCGAGAGCTTTGCCCAGAACTGGGTATGCTGCGCTACGGCTACGCAGCTCGTACTAACCTCGGCCCTGTGCGCCCCGATGCCGACGTGTTTTGGGATCTAGCCATTCACGATATTTCTATCCTTAACCACTGGCTGGGGATGCAGCCTACCGCCGTTGCCGCCTGTGGCCAGGCGTGGCTACAGACCCAGCCTCAGGCAAATGCTGCCTCAGGGCTGAGCGATACAGGCTGGCTGCGGTTGATTTATGACCGGGGCGATCGGTCCCACCCGCTAGAGGTCATGGTGCACATCAGCTGGGCCAACCCCGATAAGCAGCGGCGGCTGGCGCTGGTGGGCGATCGCGGCACTCTGGTGCTGGATGAAAGCCCGCAGGCTAACCCGCTAACCCTCTATCGAGGCCAGTTTCAGACCCAAGCGTACCCTTTTGTACCCATTGGGCCCCAGGTCGAGGCGATCGCGATCGCCTCAAACGAACCCCTGCGCGAAATGTGCCGCCACTTTCTTCAATGCGTTGCCGTCAATCAGCCTTCACCCATTTCCTCAGGGCAGCTGGCCACCGATCTGGTCAGGCTCATGGTCGCTATTACTGCGGCTGTTGAAACTGGCACAACCATTGTCGTTTAGGGACGGCCTTAGGAATAAGTACTCTATCCGCGGGCTAACAAAACTTTAGTGACCTTGCCCTGGTAGTTCTACTGAGGGATTGGGCAACATACATCGACGGGCCGATGTGTGCCGTGTTCCACGCAGGTTACTTTGTATACGTTGCTTCATGAACCTGCAACTTCATGAACCCTAAATTAAGCTTGCTTTGACAATTCAATCTGGCGGGTTATACCTGAAAAAACTCGTCGCCTTTCTGTCAGGGCCAAGGGTTTGAGTTCCTGGTTGTCAGCCTTTATTCTCCCTCACACACCTGAACTATGAACTACTCTTACTGGATTGCCGCGATAGCAGTTTTAGGGATTTGCGGTGTGCCTATGCAGGCTACGGCTGCCCCCCAAGACCTGCAAACAACGCCTATGACCATGGCCGATGCCCTGGCCGTTGAGAGCCACAACCAAGACCGCCTTAACCGTCTAGCTAATGAAGTCGATCAGCAGGTTGGACCGCAGGAAGGTGGCGGCATTGGCGAACTGGCTGACTCTTTGCAGATGCCCTTTCTCAACGACCTTGTAGACGAGTCTGGGGAGGTTAACTTACCCCTGGGGCTAACCGTTTACGATGCTATGGGCACTACATCGGTGGGGTTTGGCACTAAGTTCTAGCCCTGGCCAGCGGCTGCTTGGCCCTAGGCCCAGACTGCACCGCCAAGTTATTCCTCAGCCCGGTATACTACCAGGGAAGGAAAGAGGAATACTGGGTTTGGGCGTCGATCTTCGCAGCTATGTTTACATTGACAATCTTCAACCCCAGCATGCGGCCTATATGGGCACTGTATCGCTGGGGTTTTTGCCGCTGCCGGGCGATGCTTCCCTTTGGATAGAAATCTCCCCCGGTATTGAGATCAACCGCATTCTCGATATTGGCCTCAAAGCAGCGGTAGTGCGTCCGGGCACGCTGATAGTGGAGCGCCTCTACGGGCTGCTTGAGATTCATGCCAGTAACCAGGGTGAGGTCCATGCCGCTGGTGGGGCCATGCTCTCGGCTCTGGGGGTGTCTTCTTACCGCGAGCGGCTCAAGCCCCGCATTATCTCTAGTCAGGTTATTCGCAACCTTGACTCACACCATGTGCAGCTCATCAACCGCACGCGCCGGGGCAACATGATTGTTGCGGGACAAACTCTCTATGTGTTTGAGGTAGAGCCAGCGGCCTATGCCTCTCTAGCAGCTAATGAAGCCGAGAAAGCCGCCTTGATCAATATTCTGCAAATTAGCTCGGTGGGCAGCTTTGGGCGGCTTTATCTGGGAGGGGAAGAACGCGACATTTTGGCCGCTCAGCAGGCCGTGCTGGCGGCCATGGAAGCCGTTCCGGGACGTGAACAGAAGGTTGACCAGCGCAACGAGTAAATTTGGTTGAAGGTGCCGCGCTAGCGACCTGGATGTTGCCCGGTCAAACTATTTGCCTCAACTATTCTTTACAAAACCGAACCTGAAATAGATGGTAGGCCGTTTGACGACGGCAGGGGCTGCTATGCCTAGACTTTTTTGTCGCCCAGTCCTTGGATTGGGCTTGCCTGCTGGGTATTTCTTCGGCAAAGAAAAATTGTTTCAGGCGATTTGGGGAACGAATGGGTTCTATCCCTGGGTAGATAGTCGCCTCTTTTCTCCGTGTTACAACTCTTCAGGTCTGGTTAAGCAATGTAAATTTGTTTTGCCAATAAATTTCAAGCCCCGTTAGGACGTAACTTCACATGACTCCGAACACTTTACGCATTGCATTAGGTCTACTGTTGTTTGGCACTGCCCCCCTGGCTGTTACCGCCTTTCCGCAGCAGGCTATTTCTGATACCCACATGTCTCAGGTTGAGGAGCCTGCTGCTGAGGAGCCTGCGGTTGAAGAGCCTATGGTTGAGGACCCTACTGCTGAAGACCCCGCTGCTGCTGAGGAGCCCATGGCCACAACCGAGCAGTCGATCGCTGAAATTGCTGCTGGCGACGAAAATTTCGAGATTCTCACCGCTGCCATTGAGGCGGCTGGCCTGACCGAAGCTCTGAACAATGCAGACCTCTCTGTCACCGTATTTGCCCCTACCGATGAAGCGTTTGAAGCGCTGCCCGAAGGCACCCTCGAAACCCTGCTGCTGCCCGAGAACCGCGACCAGCTAGCCCAAATTTTGAGCTATCACGTCCTGGATGGTGAAGTGCTCTCTACCGATCTGGCCTCTGGGGAAGTCGATACCCTGGCCGGGGCCCCCGTTATGGTGATGGTGGGTGAAGAAGCGGTCACCATCAACGAAGCAAATGTTGTCGCCACCGATATCGAAGCCAGCAACGGCGTTATCCACGTCATTGACTCGGTGCTGTTGCCGATGTAGCCCCCTGTGACTAGCCAGCCTAAGGTCTTCCTGAAGGCTCTAGGGGGTATTGGGTCATTGACCTGATTACCGTAAGGGCTGCTGGAGATAACGTTGCGAACGGTCGTCCTAGTTTTCAGGGCGATCGTTCGCGTGGGAAGACGCTATGAGGAGAGTTTCGGCACTTCCCAAGGCTAAACCGGGATCGCCCTAGGGTTGGTCTTAGGCCCTACTCACGCTGATGTCAGTTTGTTGAAGTATCATCAGCAATAGGAGCAAAGCCTTGCATTAGACCCAGGAGGGCGCGGCCTAGAAGAGCAGGTGCTGCATCACCCCTGTGACTATACGGAGCTAATAGGGGCATACTTTGCTCTAGGGGCATACTTAGGCTTTAACGACGGTTTTAACGACAGACTAATCGCAGTGATTGTCAGCGCATGAAGGATTCCACTCCCGGTGATCAGAAGCAGCTTCTGCTAATTGACGACGACCCCAACTTGATCTTGCTCGTCAAGGACTATCTAGAGTTCCGTGGCTTTGAAGTCAAAACAGCGGGTAACGGTCGAGAAGCGCTGGACATGCTGGAAGATACCATTCCAGACATGATCATCTGTGATGTGATGATGCCCGAGATGGATGGGCACGCCTTTGTGCGCAACGTGCGCGAAAACCCTGCTACCGAATGGATTCCAATTCTCTTTCTGTCGGCTAAAGGCCAGAGCCAGGACCGGGTTAAGGGTTTAAACACCGGTGCCGATGTCTACATGGTGAAACCCTTTGAACCCGAAGAACTAGTGGCTCAGGTCGAGTCGTCGCTGAAGCAGGCGTCGCGATTGATTAAGCAGCAGATTAAAGGCGGCGGCAGTCCGGCCATTCAGGTGCCCTTTGATGTAGAGCTGACCCCGACTGAGCTGCGAGTGGTGCAGTTTGTGGCCCGGGGTATGGCCAACCGCGAAATTGCCAACGAGCTTCAGGTCAGCCAGCGCACCATTGAGAGCCACGTCAGCAATATGCTGGGCAAGACCGGCCTCAACAACCGCACTGAGCTAGCCCGCTGGGCGATCGAAAACAATAAGGCCTAGCAACGCCTGAATCCCTCGCCTGAAGGTGAGTAGGTGTGAGGGTGAGGGGGTGAATACCTGTCACAATCAGGGGGTGAACTGTTAGCGCATTGCCCTCTATGACAACTGCCCCGTTGAGCTGGTCGGCCCTAAAAGAACTGGCCGATTTTTCGGTTGACTATGTCAATGGCCCCACCAATGCCCAGTCTCGGCTGCGCCTGTTTGGCCAGCCCGAGTCGGCGGTACGGGTGACCCTCTACCGCGACAACCACGCCTGGTGCCCCTACTGCCAAAAAGTGTGGCTGTGGCTGGAAGAAAAGCAGGTGCCCTACCGGATCGAAAAGGTCACCATGTTTTGCTATGGCGAGAAAGAAGCCTGGTATAAGCGCAAGGTGCCCTCGGGAATGCTGCCCGCCCTGGAACTGGATGGGCGCATGATTACCGAGAGCGACGACATTTTGCTGGCCCTAGAAAATGCCTTTGGCCCGCTGGTTTGGGGAATGAAAGACCCGCAGGTGGTGCCCCTACGGCAGCTAGAACGGCTGTTGTTTCGGGCCTGGTGTATGTGGCTGTGCCAGCCAGCGCGGTCGCAGGCGGCAGACCAGCGGGCGGGCGACCAGTTTGTGGGCGTGGTGCAGCGGGTCGAGCAGGCCCTGGCCAGCACCCCTGGCCCCTTCTTTTTGCCGGAGTTTAGCACCGCCGATGTGGTGTTTGTACCCTATGTGGAGCGCATGAATGCCAGCCTCTACTACTACAAAGGCTATTCTTTGCGGGACGAAAATCCTCGGCTGAGGGACTGGTTTGACGGTTTGGAAACTCGCTCGACCTATCGCGGCACGCAGAGCGATTTTCATACCCATGTGCACGACCTGCCGCCGCAGATGGGGGGGTGCTACGAGAACGATTTGCCCCAGACGCGTCAGAACCAGGTTCAGGTCGATCGCGGTCCCTGGTTTGGATTACCCGATGTCGCCTATCCAGAACCGGAAACCGCTCGGGTTGAGGCGCTGAGCCGAATGGTGAAACACCGCGACAACGTGATTAAGGTGAACCCTGCCGCGAGGGATGTAATTGATCTGGCTCTGCGCTGTGCGTTGACGCGTCTGATGACGGGGGAGGTGTGTGAGCCGCCCGCTGGATCAGACCTGGGGCTGCGGTATCTGCGCGATCGCATCAACGTGCCCCGCGATATGTCGATCTACGCCGCTAAGCGCCTGCGCGAAGCTCTAGAAGCCACTGCTGCCCTGGCCGGAGACAGCCAGCCCGAGCCGCTGCCCATTCGTCATCGCCGCGATCAAGACCCAGCCAATTTTGCAATGGTGTAGGTTGTTCGCTAAACAAGGCACCCGGTCCCTTCGGCGGTACACACAAGGGCTTGATGGTTGCGTAGAAGGGACCGGGTGCCCAAGACCCCAGCTAAATGCCGTGGCTTTTGCCCACGACCCAGCTGCGGCGAAAGAAGCGGGCCAGGCTAGTTTCGCTCAGCGTCAGGCAGATCGGTCTGCCGTGGGGGCAGGTGCGCGGGTTGCGGGTGCGCTGCCAGTCATCGAGCAGGGTTTGCATGGTAGAGAGATCGAGCGGGGTGCCGTTGCGAATGGCGGTGCGACAGGCGATCGCCACCTGAGCCGTATTCAGGCTTCCGCCCAGGCTGAGTTCAAGCAGGGCGTCGGGCAGGTCGTCGCGATCGCACAGCGGTTCTGGCGCTTGCCGAATCGCCCAGCGGCTGGGGCCAAACTCCTCAGGGGCGAGGCCCAGCTGATCGAGCTGCTGGCGCTGCTTTTCGCTCAGCCCCTCCAGCACAACCGGCGTGGTCAGGGGCACCAGCCGCCACTGGTCTTGCAGTCGTTCGTAGAGCACTCGCTCGTGGGCGATGTGCTGCTCAATCAGGCAAAGACCGTCTGGCTGTTCCGCCAAAACGTAGCGATTGTGCACCTGGGCGATCGCCTGTAGTCTGCCGGGGCGATCGCGGTAGGGTAATGCATCCGACAGATCGCCAGTCGCGCCATAGACGCCCCCCGGTTCTGCCGTCTTGAGCAACTGGGTCACCCGCTGCTGGCTGCCGTCGGACAGACTGGCCCCCTGCTGGCCCAAGAGAGACTCAATGTGGCGCTGGCAGTGCATTACCCAGTTGTCAAGCTGGTGCAGATAGAGGGTGCTCTTGTCGGGGCGGCGGTTCCAGTCGATGTCGCTGGGGGCAACGCTCAGGTGAATAAAGGCCAGCGGGTAGCGGTGGCGGGGCAGGGTGTGACGAAACGCCTGTAGAATGCCCTGCTCTAGCTCGGGCACCGTGACCAGCCGCCCGTTCACCGCCACTTTGACCCAGTCGGGTCGGGGGCGATGGCAGCGATCGGGCAGGCCGATTAAGCCATAGATGCCTGGGGTCAGATCGATTTCTGACGTTGAAGGCACCGCCCGCCAGCCCTCGTGCAGATCGACCTCCGCGATCGCACGCACCAGCTGCGGCACCAGCCCCCGAGCGGTAGGGCTGGGGGTGAGGGCCAGCCAGGGGCGATCGTTGAGCTGAGCCGCCCAGGTCACGGTGGGATGGGCCAAAGCACAGTGGTACAGCACCCGCTGCACCTGGGCCAGCTGGCGCGGAGTAGCGGGCAGCCGCTGACGACGGGCGGGCCACTGGGCAAACAGGTTGGTCAGCGTGACGACGCTGCCGGGGGCCATCGCCACGGGGGTTGTGGCCAGCGGTTCTCCCTGGGCCGAATAGGTGACCCGCCAGCCCGACTCATCGCTGGAGGGGCGACTGCAAATCTCCAGCTGGGCCACCTGGGCCAGGCTGTGCAGAGCTTCGCCCCGAAACCCCAGGCTCTGCACCTGCCACAGATCGGCCTGGGTGCGAATTTTGCTGGTGCTGTGGGGAATCGCCGCCTGGTGCAGATTTTCTAGGGCCATGGCCATGCCGTTATCGGCCACCTGCACCCGCCCCTGCTCGGGCCAGAGGGCGACGGTGATGTGGGTAGCCCCTGCGTCGAGGGCGTTTTCAACCAGTTCACGCACCGCTGCGGCTAGCGAGTCAATCACCTCTCCGGCGGCAATGCTGTGCACCACGTCCCCAGGCAGCGGTTGAATGGGGCGGCTAGGATCGGTGGGGGGCGAGTCAGCGACAGAAATAGGAACCACTCTCCAGGGGCAACTCTCTCAATGCTACTGCGAGATGACTGGACCAGTACAAAGGATCGAGGGTGGTTGCAACCACGGGGGTGGCGTCAGGCGTGATGCTCTTGCTGCTGCTAGCGGGTGCGATGCTCGAATGCTTTTTCAAAAAAATACAGCGAGCAAAAAATGGCAAAATTCGCGCTCAGGGCTTTTTTGAGGGCAAATGATTGAATTTGTTCAATCAATTTGAGTAAATTAGAGGGTAGTTTTGTCTACATATTGCCACGAAAGTTTGCCGGACCTATTAAGGTTTGTTACATTGCAGGAGAACGCCTTCCTCAGGATCCTCCTCACCATGAACCGCTTCTTTGGCCTTTTGCCCAAGCCTTCTCCCCTGCGGCCCAAGTCGCGTGTGTACGACCTGAAAGAACGGCTTGACTGGGGCGAGCCAGCGCTGACCATTATTGACGTGCGCGATCGCGACGACTTCAACCAGAGCCACATCACGGGTGCTATCTCCATTCCGGTTGACTCGCTGCTAGACACGGCGGCCCAGTGCTTTGAGGTCACCCGCGATCTCTATATCTATAGCAACACCGATGACGAAGCTACGGCGGTGGCCGAGCAGCTGCGAGCCGCTGGCTTTTCGCGGGTGGCGATCGTGCGCGGCGGGGTTGCCGCCTGGAAGGCCGCTGGGTTTCCGGTAGAGGTGATTCGCAGCGGTAGCCTAAACTGACCTAAAGGCGCGGTGGTTGGCGGCAGGGTGATGGAGCAGACGACAGATTTTGAGCGGAGTAGCCGTCAACTCGCAACCGTAGCTCAGCCGCTAGGGTCGGTAACTTACAGCCGCGCCCACACCCTGGTGCCCACCTACGAATGCTTTAACCGCTGCACCTACTGCAACTTTCGGGCCGAACCGGGGCGATCGCCCTGGCTCGGTCTCGATCAGGTAGCCCAACAGCTGCCTATACTGCGTCAGCGAGGCGTGGGTGAAGTGCTGGTGCTCAGCGGTGAGGTGGCCCCCGGCAGCCCCCGCCGCGCCAGCTGGCTGCGCCACATTTTGCAAGTTTGTGAGCTGGCCTTAGAAGCTGGGCTGCTGCCCCACACCAATGCTGGCCCCCTGAGCCGAGCCGAGATGGCGCAGCTGCGCGAGGTCAACGTCTCGATGGGGCTGATGGTGGAGCAGATAACGCCAAAGCTGTTGGAAACGGTGCACCGTCACGCTCCCAGCAAGCGCCCCGAGGTGCGCCTTAGCCAATTAATCCAGGCGGGCGAGTTGGGTATTCCCTTTACGACCGGGCTGCTGCTGGGGCTGGGGGAAACGGAAGCCGACTGGGTGGAGTCGCTGGGGGCGATCGCCACCATTCACCACCGCTACGGCCATATTCAAGAAGTGATCTTGCAGCCCCACAGCCCCGGCCAGCGCCAGCTACAGCCCGGTATGGCGCTGGATGAACCCGCCCTAGTCAAAGCTGTGCAGCTGGCCAAAGACCACCTGCCGCCGGAAATTGCGATTCAGATTCCGCCCAATTTGGTCAGTCGGGATGGGCTGCTGGCCTGCCTGGCGGCGGGTGCCCGTGACCTGGGCGGCCTGAGCCCCATCGATGAGGTCAACCCCGACTACGACCACCCCACACCGGAGTCGCTGAGAGAGGCGATCGCCCCCGCTGGTTGGCAACTTCAGCCCCGCCTGCCCGTCTATCCTCAGTACGACCCCTGGCTACCCAAGCCTATGCAATTCCTGGTACAAACCTGGCGCACCTCACTCACCAACCCTTGAATTCAAGCACTTACCTACGCCTCCCTTCGACTCCGCTCAGGGACCATTGCCCATCCACCCACCTACTCATCCGCCCATCTACCCATCCACTCCCCTACCCCCACAGGGTAAAATCCTCACAAGTCAACTGAGGTAAACCCATGGCTGCTCCCCAAACCTGCCCTGTCTGCGGCGTCAAAATTTTGGTGGGTATTGTGGGGGGCGATCGCGTTCTATTTTCTGCTGGCCCACCGGGCACTCGCGCCCGACTCTATGCGCGAGTCTGTCGCTACGTCGACAAGCCCGGCTGCATCAACAAAGACGGCGGCAGCCAGACCGCCAGCCCCAACGACTACTACAAACCCGATGCGCCGCGATAGGTCTGCGATGGGGTTTATTTTGGCGTTGTTGAATGGTGGGCACTGCCCACCATTCACCTAAGCTTCAATCCAAAGGCTTTAGTTCTGAGGCTTGGCCAGCTGCGCCTTCGCCTTTTGCCACAGCGCCTCTAGCTCTTCAATGCCATACTCCCCGAGGGGCTTCTCGGCTACCGATTCCACCAGCTCAAAGCGCTTGATAAATCGGCGATTGGTGCTTTGCAACGCCTCGGAGGGGTCGAGGTCGTACCAGCGGGCCAGGTTCACCAGAGTAAACAGCAGGTCGCCCAGTTCCGCCTGCTGATTTTCCTTGGGTTCATTCGCCAAGGCGGCGCGAAACTCGTCTAGCTCTTCGTGGAACTTGTCCCACACGCCGTCAACATCGTCCCACTCGAACCCGGCTTTGGCGGCTTTGACGGAAATTTTGCTGGCGGCCATCAGCGGCGGCAGGGTGCGGCTGTACTTGACCAGCTTGGGCGTCAGCTGGTTGGGGTTGTGGGGAATGCCTTTCTCTGCGGCCTTGATGCGGTCCCAGTTTTGGCTGACTTCTTCAGGCGTTTCTCCGCTGGCGTCGCCAAAGATGTGGGGATGGCGGCGCACCAGCTTGTCGGCAATGCCGGTGGCCACGGTGCCCAGGTCAAAGTCGCCGTTGTCGCTGGCCACCTGGGCCTGGAGCACCACTTGCAGCAGCAGGTCGCCCAGTTCTTCTGCGATTGCATCTTTTTCCCCCACCTGAATGGCATCGACCACCTCGTAGGCTTCTTCGATCACGTAGGGAATCAGGCTGGTGGGGGTTTGGGCCAAATCCCACGGGCAGCCGGTTTCGGGGTGGCGCAGCTGGGCGATCACGTCGATCAGGCGTTCCAGGGCAGCGAGAATAGCGGCGCGATGGGTAAAGAGGGGTTCGTCTGGCATGGCGTTGATCCTGGTTAAACCACTTGACAATGGGCCACTGGCACGAGGCTACTGATCTGTTTCAAACAGCGCTGTCAGGTCTTGATACCCACTCACGACGCGGAAAACCTCAACATTATCCAGCAACCGATAAAAAATCAGGTATTGCCGATAGGGAAGGCTACGCAAATTGGGATACAGTTCATCGCGCTGGCGGCCGATATAAGGAAACTGACCAATGCGCTGCAAGACCCGATCGACCTCAGTTAGAAAGGTTTCTGCACTGGCTAGATTAGTCTGGTTGGCCAGGTAGTCTGCGATCGCTTCAATATCCTGACTGGCCTGCGGTGTAATGCGGCAAACGCGGCTCATGACTCGGCGTGTCGCTGGCGCAGCCGCTGACGGATAGCGGTAATTTCTTCAGAGGCATCTAAGAGCTGGCCTTGCTCAGCCTGGGCTGCGCCTAGCAAAATGTCGTGGCGCAGTTCCTCAAACCGCCCTTGGTACAGTTGCTCTCGCTCGACTAAAGCCTGCAAGCCAGCCAAAAGCACCTCGTCTAGAGAAGTATATCGACCGCTGGCAATTTGGCGTTCTGCAAACTGTTGGAGTTCAGGAGGCAAGGACAATGCCATAGCAGAGCCAGAGTGGTTGTTAGGTGCTTTTTAGTCTAGCTCACCCCCTACCGGAGTCGGCGGGTGTCATGCAGTTGGTAACGTTGATGGTTTGTAGCGAGCCACGCTGCTTCTGTGTACCCGATCTCTTGCGTATGCCCCTAAGCTTGGGTGGATGTTGCGGCAGATTGAAGCGAGTTTTGGTGTGACAGTCGTGATGTAGCGTGTGACAGAAGGGTTTGCACCAAAAACAGCAGCACTGTGTACTGCACCAACAAAGATGTAGCGGGTGATTATTCGAAGTTGCTCTATGACAGAAGCGCTGTGCATTGAGCAGACAAAAGTGCGGCGGGTGATTATTTGAAGTTGCTCTATGACAGAAGCGTTGTGCATTGACAACTTAAACAATTGCGGCTTCACACTAAAGGATGCAGCCGTCACATTAAAGGATGCAGCCGTCACACTAAGCATTGCGTCGCTGCACCAAAGTTTTGCGCTGTCGCACTAAAGGATGCAGCCCTTACACCAAAGCTGCGGCGGCTGAATGGAACGCTGCGCGGCGACACCGTAAAGGTGTTGCGGATCAATACCGAGGGGCGCTACGCTCTGTAGCAATTTTGACTTGATTTAAGGGGTTGGATAGGGTACGTTACTGAGCTATGGCTGTGTGCGTGCAGTCTGAGCGTCCCAAAAATTTGGTCAAACGCCACTGGAAGGTGCTACCAACACCAACCAGCGGCTAACCCCTTCAACAGGTAGTAGCTGTCTCGGAGGCTAGGGCTATTATTGCCCAGGCCGTCCTGAACTGCACCAGTTTAGGGCGGCCAAGTTTTTGGGATTCCTTACCCATCGTCAAAAGGAATCCCTGAACTATGTTGTGTTTTACCCGCCAAGATCCCCGAGTTCTTCAAGAACTCGGGGATCTGAGTCCCCTACGCCTTGCAAACCCCAGTGCTCAGCCGGGGCGCGAGCGATTGCGCCATTTGGTGATTGGCTCCCCAGAAGGGGTGAGGGCGACAATCAACCTGCTGCATGTGTTGAAATACGCAGATCAGGCGACTTGGAGCCAGTTGGTGATCGTGCCGCGATCGGGGATTTTGATCACCCCGGAGCAAGGCGAGGTGTTTAGTCTGCTGAGGCGCGATACTTACGGAGTGGACATTAAGGATCAGCGCTAGCTCTCTCCAGGGGTGCTCGGCCTGAGGATGGCGAGGGCTTGCTGGTAGAAGCGCGATCGCTCTACCAGCAAGCCCAACCGACAAGACCTGAAAACTCCGATGCTGGTGTGGCTATTGGCTTAGACTCCACAGCGCGTTGAGAACGCTCCTAACTCTGGCCCAATCCTGGGCTGAAAGATGCCCTAAACAGCGACTAACCGTCCCTTTCTCCAACGTTGCAAGCTTGTGTAGCCGCACTACTGAAGGCAGCAACAAACCCGCTTCAGCCTGATCTGAAAGAGCAACATCAAACGCTGTTGTGTAGAGTTGACTGGTAATTCTGGCTACTACAATATCGGGATCGCCAGTATCTATCAGAACCAGGGCTGGGCGCTGTTTTTGACGAATGCCGTCAGTGAAGGGAAACGCCAGCAGAACAACATTCCCGGGCTTATAAGTGATCATCGCTACAGCGTGTCGTAGATGGCATCGGCATCACTGTATCCCACCAAAAACTGTTCGGCCGCCATCGCCTGCCATTCGGCGTTTTCCTCATCTTCGGGAGTGTCTTGCACGAGCACAATAACTCTAACGGCGTGGTGCCCAGCCAACTGCGCCAGGGCAGTCTCTGGCAGTTTGATCTGCCCATCAGCCATCACCTCTCCTGCAAATTCATAGGCTTTCATCGCTGTTTACCTCCAGTTATCAAGTCAAAGACGATCAGCTACTTCCCGCCCTCCATGTACCGGGTGCCTTGGCAACACCTCAGGTTAGTTTTGCCAGTCTGATAGGCACCCGGTACCTAATCTAACTTTGCCAGGTTCTCGCGGCAGCGCAATGTCCAGGGATGCTCGGCCCCAGTTTGGACTCGAGGATGGCGAGGGCTTGCTGGTAGAGCGATCGCTGCTGTCATAGCCCCGCGCCGCATGTCATCAGATCTTGCTAAACCGTCGTAGTGCAGGGCGGGCAACTCCAGATAAGATAGCCATGGCCAGATTGCCAGAGCCTCACGATACCTATATAGACGTTGAGCTGTGGTAAGTTTGGCGGGTCGTCCTGCCGGGACGACGGTTGACTAACCCCCTTAGCGGAAAGCAGGAAGTTGCCCATGGGTCGCGCAGAAAAAGTTGTTCTAGCCTATTCCGGTGGCGTGGATACCACCGTGTGTATTCCTTACTTAATGAATGAGTGGGGTGTAAAAGAGGTGATTACCCTGGCGGCAGACCTGGGCCAGGGCGACGAGCTAGAGCCGATTCGCCTTAAGGCGCTGAATGCCGGGGTCAAAGAATCCCTCGTCGCTGACCTGACCGAAGAATTTATTACCGACTACGCCTTCCCCGCCATTCAGGCCAACGCCCTATACGAAAACCGCTACCCCCTCTCCACCGCCCTGGCTCGCCCGCTGATCGCCAAAGCCCTGGTTGAGGCCGCCGATCGCTACGGGGCCGATGCCGTGGCCCACGGCTGCACCGGCAAGGGCAACGACCAGGTGCGCTTTGATGTGGCGATCGCCGCCCTCAACCCCAACCTCAAGGTGCTCGCCCCCGCCCGCGAGTGGGGCATGGGCCGCGAAGAAACCATTGCCTACGGCGAAAAAACGGGCCTTGAGTTTCCGGTAAAAAAATCCAGCCCCTACAGCATCGATCGCAACCTGCTGGGCCGCAGCATCGAGGCCGGGCCGCTCGAAGACCCCATGACCGAGCCCTTGGAAGAAGTGTTTTTGATGACAGAGGCGATCGAAAACACCCCCGACGCGCCAGAATACGTCGAGATTGGCTTTACCAAGGGGTTGCCCACCCACCTCAACGGCCAAGCGGTGGGTCCGGTGGAGCTGATTACGCAGCTGAATGCGATCGCCGGTCGCCACGGCGTGGGCCGCATCGACATGATCGAAAACCGCCTGGTGGGCATCAAGTCGCGCGAAATTTATGAGGCCCCCGCCCTGCTGGTGCTAATCGACGCCCACCGCGACCTGGAGAGCCTGACGCTGACCGCCGATGTCACCCAGTACAAGCGCGGCATTGAAGAAACCTATAGCCGCCTGGTCTACAACGGCCTCTGGTACAGCCCGCTAAAGCTGGCGCTCGATGCCTTCATTCAGCAGACCCAGGAGCGGGTGACGGGCACCGTGCGGGTGAAGTTGTTTAAGGGCAACTGCCGGGTGGTGGGCCGTAAGTCAGACCTGGCCCTGTACAGCGAAGCGCTGGCCACCTACAGCTCCGACGACCAGTTCGACCACCGCGCCGCCGAAGGGTTCATCTACGTGTGGGGTCTGCCCACGCGGGTATGGTCTGAGAAGCTGCGCGGGTAGCGCTGCTGCACTCAAGTAGTGCATCCAACTTAAAACTACAGATCGCGGGATACTCCGTTAGGGGCAGGGCACCGTGTCGCTTGAGGAAAACCTGACAGCGCTGACACGCCGCTATGCCCCTGCGTCGAGCTTCATTTAATCTTTATGCCCTTTACGGTGAGATTTGGTAGAACCTTAGGAACAGTCACGGTGGCCATGCGTCGATTACCCGTATTAGCCTTGGGCACCGCACTGAGTCACCGCGCGTTAGTCTCTAGCCGCTTTTGCCGTATCTAGGTAAACCTTTACAAACCACCGAGGCCAAACCAAGGCGAATCGACCAAGATAGGCTATCGCGGTGCTGTGTGACATTTTCTATGTAACGTTTCATGGGGTTGTCCGAACAGCCTGAGGAAGCCACTTATGAACCGCTTTTGTCTGCTGAGTTGGAGTCTGGGCCCCCTGGCGCTGATCTTGACGCTAGGCGTTAGCCCAGGGTACGCCCAAAGCGACCCCCTGCCCCTGACCACCGAAACCGAGGAAACAGCATCCCCCAGGCCACGATTGCCAAACGTTCTTGCCCCAGAGCCTGAAGCCAGTTTTCCGGAGGCCTATGTGCTGGGGCCGGGCGATCGCATCCGCATCGACATCTTTAATATTCCTGAATTTAGCGGCCCCGAAAATGGCGTTCATGAGGTGCTGGTCGACGGCACGCTGGCGCTGCCTATGGCTGGCACCGTGGATGTCCAGGGCCTTACCCTGGCCGAAGCCCAGGCGGCCCTAACCGCGAAGTATGCTCCCCTGCTGACTCGCCCGCCCCAGCTCACCGTGACGCTGCTGTCGGCTCGTCCGGTGCGGGTGGTGGTGGCGGGCGAGGTCAACCGCCCCGGCACCTACACCATCGACCTCGAAGCCGAAACCAGCGGCGGTGGCGGCTCCACGGCTGGCCGCCAGTGGCCTACCCTAACCCAGGTGATTCAGGAAGCGGGGGGCATTACCCAGCAGGCCAACATCAAAGACATTCAGGTGCGGCGGCAGCAGCTCCAGGGCGAAGCAATCATTACTACCAGCCTGTGGGACTTGATTCGCACGGGCGACATCAGCCAGGACATTCGCCTGCGCGATGGCGACACCATTGTGATACCCAAGGCTGTGGCTATTTCGCCCGAGGAGTCGGTGGCCGTATCGAGCGCTAATTTTTCACCCGACGAGATGCCGGTGCAGGTGGTGGGTGAGGTGGCCAGCCCCGGCGGCGTCACCCTGCCGGCCAATGCCACTTTGAATCAGGCCATTTTGGCCGCTGGTGGGTTTGAGCGCAGCCGCGCCCAGACCTCTACAGTGCAGCTAGTGCGGCTCAACCCCGACGGCAGCGTTGACCAGCGTACGGTGAATGTCAACCTGGCCGCCGCCGCCAACGACACCACCAACCCCATTCTGCGCCCCAACGATGTGGTGATTGTCGATCGCAACATTGCGGCAGCCACTGGCGATACGCTCGGCCTGTTGCTGCGCCCCTTCACCTCGCTAACCACCGTTCTGCGCATTCTAGGTTTTTAGTTAAGGTTTTAGCTCCGTGCCCTTGTACCGCTAATGTTGGCGGTTTTAACCAGACCAAAAGAGAACGACACAACCAAGTTTTGCTCCATATTGGCCCTAATCAGGTCAGGTTTTGAGTTTTGAGCTATAAGTTTATGAATTCTTGGGAGCAATTCCCAGATTTACCCTATGCCTTTCCCCCCCTCCTCCACGCCCCGCGAAACAAATGGTCACGGCAACGGTCATGGCAACGGTCATGGCTCTGGCAGGCCCGAGTTTGTGCCTGTGATGACTCCACCACCCTCCCTGGTCGAGAAGGGCGATGACCTTGACATCAACCGATTGGTTGGGGTGCTCAAGCGCCGAGCCGGTGTCTTTCTAGGGGTCGCAGCCCTGTCCTTTGGTGGATTGACCTTCTGGCACCTAAGCCGTCCTCCGGCCTACAGCGGTAGCGTTAACCTTCTGGTTGAGCCCGTCACTAACGTTACCCCTGTAGCGCTGGAAGAGGTCGTCGGAGCCCAGGGCGGGGGAGCCTCAAGACTCGACTACGACAGCCAAATTCGGGTGCTGCGCGGCCCGGCGGTGATTGAACCTATCTTGGCTGACATTCAACGCCGTTACCCCAACATTACCTACAACGCGCTGCTCAACCGCCTGACGATTACCCAGGAAGGGGAATCAAAGGTGCTGCGCATCGCCTACAGCGATGCCGACCCGGCGGTGGTGTCGTTTGTGCTCAACCAGGTGATTAAAGGCTTTGTCGATTACAGCGTGCAAGACCGCCAGGGCGATCTGCGCCGGGGGCTAACGTTTTTAGATGAGCAGCTGCAGGAAAAATGGCAGGAAGTTGAGGCGATTGAGAGCGACCTGAGCGAGTTTCAAAAGCGCTACGACATTGTCAACGTCAACGCGACCAGCGAAAGCGTGACCCAGCGCCTCAACCAAATGCTGGCCGACCAGGAGCAGCTGCGGGTCGAGCTGCAATCCCTGGAGCCGCTGTATGACAATCTGCGCGACCAGGTGGGCTTTGACCCCGATACGGCGATTCGGGTCGCCAACCTCAACGAGTCGCCTACCTACCAGTCGCTGCTGGGCGATCTGCGCGAGCTAGAGCAGACGATCGCCGCCGAGTCGGCCCGGTTTCAGACCGATACGCCCATGATCGAGGCCCTAGAAGACGAGCGCCAGCAGCTTTTGCCCCTGCTCGAAGCCGAGGCCCAGCGGCTGGTGGGGCAAGCTGTGGAAGCCGATACCTTAGGGTACAAAGGCTCGGTGAGCCAGGGGTTGATGCAGCAGCTGGTGGATACCGCCAACCAGATGCAGGTGCTGCAAACTCAGGATCAGGCCATTGGCCAGACGGTGCAGCAGCTGCAGGCCGAAATTCAGCGGCTGGCCGATTTGTCGCGATCGTTTCAGCAGATTGACCGTGAGCTAACGGTGGCCGAAAGCAGCCTCAATCAGCTGCTGGCCAGCCGTCAGGAGCTGCGCCTGCAGATGGCTCGGCAGGCATCTCCCTGGGAGGTTATTTCTCCCCTCAACGAGTCGAGCATTACCCAGACGACTAACTTACCCCGCAAGCTGCTGCTCAGCACGGTAATAGGGCTGATGCTGGGCGGGGTGGCGGCTCTGCTGCGCGATCGCATGGATCAGGCTTTCCACAGCACCGATGAACTGATTAAAACCACTCAATTACCTAATCTGGCAACTATCCCCAACGCCCCGGCCCTGCAAAAGCAGCCGCTGCTGATCGAGCCCAATCTGGCCGTCACTATGGCCGACGTGCTGACCCAGAGCCAGAGCCCCGAGAAGCTCTTCACCTCCTTTAGCTTTGCCGAGGCGTTTTACTCCCTCGAAGCCAACCTGCGCATGCTCAGTTCTGACGTGCCAGTGCAGGTGGTGGCGCTGACCTCGTCGGTGCCGGGGGAGGGGAAATCGACCATCTGCGCTCACCTGGCGATCGCGGCGGCCAATATGGGCCGTCGGGTGCTGCTGATTGACGGCGATCTGCGCAAGCCCAGCCAGCACCTGATCTTTGCCCAGCCCAATCGCCAGGGACTCAGCGACCTGATTACCCAGGCCATAGATGACCCCAACGATCTGGTGCTGCAGCTGCCGGGTAACCCCAACCTGCACCTGCTGACGGCGGGTGCCCGCCCGCCCGCCCCCGGTCGGCTGCTGTCTTCGCGCAAGATGCAGCAGCTGACAGAGCAGTATCGCCGCCACTACGACCTAATTATTTTTGATACACCGCCTCTGTCCGGCATGATCGACGCTAAACTTACGGCGGCTCATGCCGATGGGTTGCTGCTGGTAGTGCGGCTGCATCGATCGGAGCGATCGGAAATTCAGCGGGTGCTGGCCGATTTGGGCAATACCGCCCAGGCCCCGCTGCTGGGGCTCGTCATCAATGGTGTGCCCCAGAGTCGGCAGAGTGGCTACGACTATTACTACGGCTACTATGGTCGCCCCCAGGTGGCGGTCGGGCTGGAGGAAAATGTCTAGCCAGGGACCGCTTAGCAGCGACGGGTGCAGCAACAACGACGGGATGTGAGGAGCATGATAATGAAGCGCAAAACAAAACCCCTGATCACTGGCGGGCTGCTGGGGCTGGCCGGTTTGGGGCTGCTGCCTCAAGGAGCCGAGGCCAATACTAGCCTGCCGGTCGCGGTTCCCGACCCGAACCTGGGCGCGACTCTGGCCGAAGATCCGCACCCGGTCGTTGTGCCTGAACCTTCGGCCCAGACAACGGCCCCCCAGACCGAGGAGCAGGGGGCGGCTCAGCCGACCTGGACGCCTGAGGCCGATTCACCCGTACTGGCGGCGGCAGAGCCCGCCCCAGCCCCCAGCCCCCAGCCCAAACCTGCGGCTGTAGAGAGTACTGTTCCAGCCCCCAGCGCCCAGGCAGATATCGTGGCTCCAGAGGCTACAGCAGTTTTGCCAGCCCCTGCGCCTGACGCGATTGCGCCTGTGGTTGAGCCAAGCCCTTCTCTAGAGATTTCGGAGCATGCGATCGCTGAGCTAGCCGCCGCTTCTGCTTTAGAGCCACGGCCAGCGGATGCGGTTCCTCAGGGTGTGGTTCTCCAACGTGAACCTGAGGCGATCGCCAGTCCTCCTGTGGTTGCTCCAGCGGCGACCCCAGAGCCCTCTGCGCCTGAACCCCCAGCGGCCTCTACTATTTCCACCGAGCCATCGATCGCGCCCAAGCCTGCCGCGGCTAAGCCCCTGGCCCAGGCGGTTCAGCTGCCTGAACTAGCGCCAGCAGCACCGGCTAATCGGGCGAATGATGATGATGGACAATCTGACGCGATCGCGATCGCGCCAGCCGTTACTCCAATTCGCTCAGCAATTCCCCCTGCCCCGGCTGCGACGGCCCGTCCGTCTGCTCGGCAACCGGCCTCGGATGTGGCTACCCTCCGGTCGCGGGCCGCAGCGGTGCAGTCACTGCTGCACGACCTGCGATCGGCCTACGGCATTGAAGCCCCGCTCACCGCTACCGATGCTACGGCTACCCCAGCCGCTCCCCTGCGGCAGGTATCCCGGCCCGAAACGCTGAACCGAGGGCCACAGCTGCCGCCCCTGCCGTCGCGATCGGCTCGCCGTCGCCCGGCGGTTCAACCGCAACCCGTAGCGGCAGCCATAACCGCTCCAGCTGCAAACGCTCCGCAGCTTTCGCCTTTGCCGGGGCAACCCCCCAATGTGGCCCTGGCGTTGCCGACACCCCAGCCGGTTATGTCATCGGGACAGGCCGTTTATCTGACGCCGTCAAACAGCGGAAATACGCCTCCAGGCTCCTCAGCAGAGGTGGCCGCTAGCCCTCCTCCGGTGGCGCAGCCCTCAGCCGTAACCACTGCCCAGGCTACTCCGTCTACGCCAGAGGCAGACCAGGTGCGCGACGATCTGCGCATTGAGCCGCTAACCACCGCGGCCAACCCGGCCCAGAGCTTTCCGCCCTCGCCCAATGCCGGTATTCCCTCTGCTTTTGGGGCTGAATGGGGCGATGTCTTCTTTAGCGCTTCGCTCTCTGGGGCCGACCGTCTGCGGGCCGAGGCTGACGGCAGCCTCTCGATGGGGTTTGGCCTGGGCGATGCGCGGCGGGCCGTAGGGGTAGAACTGGCCTACAACCTGCAGAGCATTCGTCGGTTTGGTGAGAACGGCGGTTTTGATGCCAAAGTGCACCGCCAGGTTTACAGCAGCGACACCACTCAAGTGGCTGCCGCCGTAGGGGTAAACAACTTTGTTTCCTACGGAGCCGACACAGCGGGTACGAGCACTAGCGTGTACGGCGTTGTGACGGCGGCGCATTTGCTGCAGCCGGAGCACCCGGTCAACCGTTTGCCGATTACCACTACCCTGGGCGCGGGGAGCGGCTACTTTTCTGGAGACAACAGCGATGTCGGCGTGATTGCCGGGGTTGGTCTTCAGGTGCATCCCCAATTTTCAATTAACACGGCCTGGAGTGGGGCGGGTTTGAACGTCGGGGCGTCTATCGTGCCCGAGCCCACCATACCGCTGACCCTTAACCTGCTCTACGGGGATATCGGCAACAATACCCGCGCCGGTTCCGTCGCAGTGCTTAGCATTGGCTACGGCTTTAATTTTGGCCCCCGGTTTTAGGCCGCTTTAGCGGTAGTCCTACTGCTCAATCTTCTAGACCTCAAGCCCTACAACTCACCCGATTTAGGAGAACAACCGTGGAACAACTGGCGGGCCAACTACGGCGACAACTCTGGCTTCTGCTGACTGTGGTGGGCGCTAGCCTGGCGATCGCAGTCCCAGGGCATACCGGCTCTGTGCCAACGGGCCAGGGCAGCGGCGTGACGGTGGGAGGCTCGTCCATTTTAACGATTGGCGCGCCCTGCCTCAGCAGTGAAGAGCAGCTAGACTCCAATGAAGTGTCTTGCTTGGGTAGCGGAGAGTATTTAGAATCGACCACACCCAATGCTACGGTTGACCCTTTTACCGGTGAAGTAACCCTGACCGCCGGAGCGCAGCAGACCCTCAATGCTTCTGCTAACCAGGTATTACAGGGGTTGCAAAGCACCAATCCTGCGCTGGCGGTAGCTTTTACCACCCCAGGTGGGATCGACCTCAGCAGCCCTAGCCCAGTGGAAGCCACAGATGAGGGTGAAGCAACTGCGCAGACCACGGCTGCGATTGCGGTCGCGGCCGCCAATGCGATCGCCACTGGTGGAAGCGTCTCTTTGACCAGTAGCCAGGGCATGTTAAGCATCGCTGCCCCTACCGACGTTACTGACGTTCAGTCCCCTATCCTGGCGACCTCCGCTGTCTTTACGCCTGTGGGCGGTACACCAATGGTCATGCCCCTGCGCGGCACTCTCGATCAAATTGCCAACGCCGCCGGGTTTTTAGCAGCCTCCTTTGCCGCTGGGTTAGCTCCTAGCCAGGTGGTCACCTTTACCGAAATGGCCCTGGTCGGGGTAGACTACGCTGACCTGATAACCCTGTACAACGCCGTCAGTGGCCTACTGCCTGCTCAGCCCCAGGGCACAGACACCACCCTCGTCAACGCCACCCAGCTTGAGTCGGCTATTCAGGCCTACAACCGCATTCTAGATGACACCGATCCGGCTGCCCTAGTTACCCTGGCCGAGTTCGAGGATTTTGTGGTTTTGGGTCGATCGCTACAGCAGTTAAGAGCCGCCGTTGATACCCAAACAGCATCCGACTAAATCGGTTTAGAAAATTGCACTTGACAAGAAGCGCTTGGAGACTATCTTTAAGCGCTTTTCAAATTGTGTAGCCTGCGCCAGGCCAGCTGTGCAATTTGAGGATTGTTGTATCGGAGTTTGTGAGTTTATGGGTTGCTATTGAGATCAAGGATGCGATGGCTCACCAAGGTGAGCCATCGCTATATTTCTACGCTGTGGATGTCAATCCTTTAGATTGAGTTAAATCAGGATCTAAAGCGCAGAACAGACGTTTTTAAGCGGCTGTTGTTCCCATTCCCTATAAAGAAATATTGTTTATGGTCAATCTGGTCAGACTGAGTTCATTGATACATTTTTAGTACTACTTTGTAGTTCTTGAAACAGATTTTCTTTGAGAAATATTTCATTGATAGGTTCGGCTTTGAGCAATCTAACCCGATCCGGTTGGTTTGGATAAAATGCAATATAATTAACGCCAATGTCTGGTAAAGTACGGTATCCTTCTTCATATTCTCTAAGCCAGGAGAGAATTATGTCAAGAAATGTTGAAGTTTGCGATCGAGTCTTGCCCTATCTATTTGGCCGAAAATCTTCTTTTAGCTAAAGCTGCCTGACTTGAAACGGGAGATTCTTGCGGTAGATTAATTCACTGGACTGAGTCAGGAAGGACGCTTTTTGGCAGCTGTTTTGCTTGATGAGCTGTTTCTCGTTTTTGCGGCTTTCTATTTTGATTTTTGTCTAGATTAGTTCTTATATCGACCGCTAGATAGATGTGCGAACGCTGTCCATAAGGCAGAACTTGTAGTGCTTAATATGATTCAACCGGAGGCTAGAAGAAACCGTTTGGTGCCGCTTTTCTGCATGCAAGTAAAGGCTGATGACGCTAATGAAATCGATGCATTTTGATCCGGGTGTATCTCCAAAGCTATCAATTTTGACTCAGTTTTTTCCCCCTGACTATGCGCCTACTGGGCAGCTAATGGCAGAACTGGCCCAGGGATTGAGTCGCCAGGGCTTGAAGGTGCAGGTGTTCGCTGGCCAGCCAGGCTATGCCTACGATCGCTCCCTAGCTCCCCAGCAGGAAATCGTTGACGGGGTAATGGTGCGGCGCACTCGGACCTCCCGCCTTTGGCCTCAGCGCATCCGGGGGCGAGCCGTGGGTGGGCTACTGTACTGCCTGCGATCGCTGGTTAAGCTGCTGCACCCGGCTCGGCGGGGCGATCTGGTGCTTGTCACCACCGAGCCTCCCTACCTGCCGGTGATGGCCTATCTGCTGCACTGCTTGTTTAAGCAGCCCTATCTGTGTGTCGTTTACGATCTTTACCCTGAGGTGGCGGTGGCGCTGCGCGTGGTGCCTAAAACCCATGGTCTAGCTCGGCTGTGGCACGGGCTCAACTGCCTGACCTGGCGTCATGCTGAAGCGATCGTGGTGCTCAGTCGCACAATGAAGCAGCGCATTGTCGATCACTGCCCTGAGATCAGCGACAAAATATCGGTCATTCACAACTGGGCCGACCCTGGGCTAATCTATCCTCGCCCTAAGGTTGACAACTGGTTTGCCCACCAGCACGGACTAACCCAAGTCTTTACAGTGCTCTACTCCGGTAATATGGGTCGCTGTCACGACCTAGACACCATCATGGCGACGGCCCAGCTGCTGCGCCACGCGCCCGTTAAGTTTGTATTTGTGGGCGGTGGGGCCAAACGCCAGCCCTGCGCCGACCAGGCCCAGACAGCGGGGTTGACGAACTGCCTGTTTTTGCCCTATCAATCCAAGGGCGATTTACCCTACTCGCTCACCGCCTGCGATTTGAGCCTGGTCAGCCTGGTGCCGGGAGTGGAGGGGCTGGTGGCTCCTAGCAAGCTCTACAGCAGTCTGGCAGCCGGTCGGCCGGTAGCGGCTATCTGTGAGGCTCACTCTTACCTGCGATCGCTGCTGTCCGAAGGCGGGTTTGGCCGCGCCTTTAGCAGTGGCGATAGCAGGGGGCTAGCCGACTTTATTCACACGCTGATGGCTGACCCAGCCCTGGTTAAGCAGATGGGCGATCGGGGCCGCCACTACATGCAGCAAAAGTTTACCCCGGAGCAAGGCGTCCTTCGCTACGTTGAAGTGGTTGAAACCTGTCTCTATGGCTCCATACCTATCCCTGCTCCCCACGCTTCGCCTCCTAAGACTGCGGCTTCTCGGCTGTAGTCTTAGGAGGCGAAGCGTGGCTAAAAATCTTAAATGTTCTGGCTCTAGGCCTTGCTTAATTTAATAATTCCGCTACTCTTTCTGGCATGGAGCGGGCTTCGACGGTCTCAGGATCTCAGTCTCTCCCCCGTAGTCTTAGCCGCGCCCTAAGACCGTACGTAGGACAAGTGTGCCTAAGAATATCCGTCTCACCTACTACCTCTCCCAGCGCACCTGCACCCTAAATATCCCTTGCACCCTAAATACATCAAATACTGCGTTGTTGGTTCCTCGTCATGGCTTCATCTCGTCGCAACCGCAGCCGATCTAAACGGCGCTCTATCTATTGCCCCGACCATGGTACTTACCTCGACAGCGTCAGCCAAAAGTATCCGCTTTACACCACCCAAGCCGAGCATTTGCAGCAGCGGGGGTTGAGCCGCCTGCGATCGCTTACCGTGATTGCTGGCTACGGCACTGTGCCTCTAACCGGCGAATGGCTCGAAGCCTTTTGGTGCGACCACTGCCAAGAAACTCGCTGGTACCACGTGCATAAAACCGCTGCCAACCAATACACCCTTGAAGTTGCCCCCGAAACCCTCTGGATGCAGGCCAGCGGCGTTATTCAACCCACCGGCAACCCTACCGTTAGCGAGTTTACCCGTCGCCAAGCCCGCCAAACCCAGTACCAGGGCATCAAAGATTTTCGCCGCATTGGCTAAAGGCCTCTGGGACAAACACCCCCACAGCTCTTCTTCTATGACCTTTTACCTGCGGCTCCAATGTCTGACACAGTGATTCGGGTTGAAAACCTGGGTAAAAAATATATCATTGGCCATCAACAACAAGAGCGCTATACCTCTTTGCGAGATGTGCTATCTAGACAAGCCAAAGGTATTACCCAGCTTTTTAATCCCAAATCTAGAGTTCACACTCCTAATCTTGAAGAGTTTTGGGCTTTAAAGGATGTCTCGTTTGAGGTTAAGCAGGGCGATCGCATTGGCATCATTGGCCGCAACGGCGCAGGTAAATCCACCCTGCTCAAAATCCTCAGCCGCATTACAGAGCCGACCGAGGGGCGCATTAGCATCAAAGGTCGAGTAGCCAGTCTGCTAGAGGTAGGCACCGGGTTTCACCCTGAGCTAACCGGGCGAGAGAATATCTACCTGAATGGTGCCATCTTAGGTATGAGCAAAGTAGAGATTCGCCGTAAGTTTGATGAAATTGTTACCTTTGCAGAAGTAGAAAGGTTTTTAGACACCCCCGTCAAACGGTATAGCAGCGGTATGTATGTGCGACTAGCATTCGCGGTAGCCGCCCACCTAGAACCTGAGATCTTGGTGGTAGATGAAGTGCTGGCCGTAGGCGATGCCGCATTCCAGAAAAAGTGCCTTGGCAAAATGGAGGACGTCAGTAAAGAAGGACGAACCGTTCTCTTCGTTAGCCACCAGATGGCAGCTATTGAAAAACTTTGTGAGCAAGGGATCTTCTTACGTAATGGAAAAGTAGAATTTTTAGGAAACCAAAATGAAACGATTACTCAATATTTAAAAGGTATAACAAGCAAACCATCTTCATTGAGAAGTAGATTAGATAGAAGAGGGAATGGCGAAGTTAGAATTATCGCTATTGAGATCAAAGACACGGAAGGTAATGTATTAGAGGTTGCCGCATCGGGGCAAACAATCGATCTGTATTTTTATTTTGAGGCGAGCAAAGAGAACATTTCGAGAGTCATAGCAAGTTTGTTAGTAAAAACTCCGCTAGACGTGCCGGTTTTTCTTCAGCATAATCGCCTAACTCAAAATGATTTTGGGCCTTTACCCAAGCAAGGTGCTTTTGTATGTCGCATCACCAAGCTGCCACTCCCCTCAGCAGACTATCAGCTGACTTACTCCTTGCTTAAGGACGGAACATACTTAGATGCTTTGAACAACGCGATTAGCCTATCAGTTGTTGATGGTGACTTCTACGGCTCTGGCGAAGTCCCGCCCATAAGTGCTGGTGTGTGTTTGGTAGATGGCAAATGGCATATTGAATCTTTAGTGATTGCTTAAGTCCACTTCTTTGAGAAATCGAATCATGATTCAAGTTAAAAAAATTAAAGACGGATTTAAAAAAATTAGTCGCAAAAGAATTGCTTCGCCTTTTGAGGTAGAGAAAGCAGAGCAAATTTTTTATATTTCTTACTTAAAGAAAGGTATGACGGTTTTTGATGTAGGGGCAAACATTGGAGAATTAAGCCTGCTGTTTTCTAGATTTGTCGGCACCTCTGGGAAAGTGCATGCTTTCGAAGCCAGCAGCAACACTTTTCAAAGACTTTTAGGTATATGCAAGCATGCAAACCGATCTCAGATTCAGATAAATCACTGCGCCGTTGCGGATGTAGAAGCAATCATGTCGTTGAATGTATACGACGAACAACATTCAGGATGGAGTTCTTTGGCAAACCGTCAGCTTGAGCAATATGGCATCAATGTTACACCAGTTTTCTGCGAAGAGGTTAGTTCTATCACTTTAGACAACTACTGTAAATTCAATGATATAAAACACATTGATTTGCTCAAAATTGACGTTGAGGGAGCTGAATATCAGGTTATGCTTGGGGCAAAAGAGTTATTTCAAAACCAACAAGTTAAGTGCTGTGTCTTTGAATTTGGTGCAACTACATTTGACATGGAAAACACACCTCAGGAAATTGAAAGTTTTTTAACTAGCTGTAATTACAAGATCACTAATGTAGTACCGGGTAATCCTGTGTTTCCTGGAAAAAAATCTGCAAAGAATGCCCAGTTTTCGATCCATATCGCAAGACCACTAGCTTAAAATGCTCAAGGAAACTATATGGGTTTTAGCTCGCTGGAAAGAAGGTTTCCGGCCTCGTAGATCATTAAGTATATGGTGTAAAAAAATAGCTCAGTGGTCAAGGTTCTGGGAAAGCTACAAAAAATACAATGAATTGGCTAGTACAAAAGGTCATTCTTTATTATTACAAGATCTTTATCCTTGTTTGGGAGAAGATGTAGAGGAAACTTCCATTGAGCCAATTTATTTTTATCAGGACACCTGGGCTTTTGAGAAAATCGTTGAACAAAACCCTAAACATCATGTGGATATTGGTTCTCATCATAAATTTGTTGCCTTTTTATCTAAAATAATTCCTGTTACGATGGTCGATATTCGACCTCTGTCTCTTCCCCTAAACACTCTTCAATTCAAAGAAGGTTCAATTTTAGATCTACCTTTTGAAGATAATACTATTCATTCTCTATCCAGTTTATGTGTTGTTGAACATATTGGGTTGGGCCGATATGGCGATCCCTTAGATCCTCAGGGGTCTGAAAAAGCGATTGCTGAATTAAAGCGCGTTCTATGCCCAAAAGGAAATTTATATATTTCAGTACCTATAGATGATTGCAACCGAGTGTTTTTCAACGCCCACCGTGCATTCAAAGAGTCATACATTGAACAACTCTTAAAACCCATGCAAATTATAGAGAGAGCGTATGTTAAAGGTAGAAAACTTTTAAGGGAAAGACCAGATGGTTTTAGTATTGGACTATATCATATAGTTAGTAATGACTGATCTTAAAGTAGCAAAGAAGTTTTAGGGAAACTTGATTATGGGCTTAGTCAGAATGGGGCCTCCCGAAGAGCTAATACAAAAACTAGTGTCCAGATCTTATATCGAAATCTTTGTGGAAACTGGTACTTACTATGGTCGAACTTCCGTTTGGGCTTCAAAAATATTCAAGAATGTTTTTACTATCGAATATTCGCGAGAAATCTTCGAAATTGTAAGCTCCAAGCATAGTAATATTGAAAACATAAAGTTCTCCTTTGGTGACTCAAGATCTCAACTCAGCAAGGTTCTTGAAGAAATCAAAGGTCCTGCTCTTTTTTGGTTGGATGCTCACTGGTCGGGTGGTCTTACATATGGAGACAATGATCAGTGCCCACTAATTCAAGAAATTAATATATTGAATTCTACAGGTCAGGATCACTTTATATTGATTGACGATGCCAGATTGTTTCTTTCTCCGCCCCAGCCACCTCATGAGATTAATCAGTGGCCATCGATTAGCGAAGTCATTAATGCGCTCAGGTTCAAGTTTCCCGACAAATACATTGTAGTGATTGAGGATGTCATTGTTGCTGTTCCTGACTCTGCAAAGTCAGTGGTAGCCGACTACTGCCAGAAAGTGAATGCTAAAATTTGGGATGATCGAAGTAAATTCATAAAGCAAAGTAACCTTCAAAAAGGATTAAACTTAATTACGGTAGATTTGAAATCCAGAATTAAATATATGACTACATATCTTGGAAATCCATTTTCTTCCTAATTTATAGGTTTTATGTATCTCTTTAAAGAGTCAGGAAGACTGGGTAATCAGTTATTTCAATATTCAGCGTTAAAAACTTTATGTGGTAACAGTAAAGGCTTGGCATTGCTAGGGTTCAAAGAGCTACAGGCCATGTGTGATGGGATTGATGCCGTTGTCGTCAATTCAAATTCGCCTAAGAGAACAAAAACATTTTATTCCCTTTTGTATAAATATACTGACACTTGGTCTCAAAAGGGAATTTTCCCTAGAGTTAAAGAATCTAAAGGTTTTCCGAAGGTGATCCATACTCCAGGGTTGTTTAATCAAATAACCTTTGTTGAAAAATCTTATTTTCAGTCAGAAGCCTTTTTTAATCCCAATGTTCTGGAACCATTGAGACTTAAATCAAAGCTTCTAGACCAAGCCAAAAAGCTACTACATACTTGCTCACCTGAAAGAGCACCTATTTTTGTTCATATTCGCCGAGGAGATTATCTAACTTGGCCATCTGGAGAATCCCCAGCTGTGTTACCGGCCCAATACTACTGGGATTGTATGAACTATATTAGAGCGGATGTCCCTAAACCTTTTTGGATATTTACTTCGGATGACCTTTTTTATGTCGAAGATGTATTTGGAGATGTAGAGCATAGCTATATTTCCAAAGGTTCTAGTTTGGAGGATTTTGCTCTAATGACCCAATGCCAGGGTGGAATCCTGGCAGCTAGCAGTTTTTCCTGGTGGGCTGCTTATTTGTCTAAGTACTGGGGAACTGGCTCACATTTCATAGCACCTAAGTATTGGGCAGGGCATAGAACAAATGTTTGGTTCCCTTCTTTGATTAAATCTAACCACTTAGAATATGTGTGCTACAAAAATGACTTTTGGAATTTAATCAATTAGCCCCTATTAATTACATGCTGATTTTATATGCCAAATTCTTTAGGTAGCAAAAGCCAAAGGTTAAGTGGTTCAACTAGTCCACTGGTTTCAGTAATGGTTACTAGCTATAACCAAAAATACGTTATTTCTAGAGCAATTGAGAGCGTACTCTGTCAAACTTATAACAACATTCAGGTTGTAGTTGCGGATGATGCTTCTACTGACGGTTCACAGGAACTCTTAAAATCTTTTTCAGAAAGGCACCCAGGATACTTTAAATTAGTTTTTTCTGAATCTAATCAAGGTATAGCGAAAAACAAGAATAATGGATTTCGTAACTGTGATGGAGAATTTATAACGTATTTAGATGGGGACGATTTTTATTTTCCTAATAAAATAGAGCGCGAAATTAATGTTTTCAGCAGAAACCCTAGAGTCGATGTAGTCTATTCCAATTTCGTATATGCCGATGTTGATGGAAAGCCCATAAGAGTCTGGAAGGACGAAAACACGAGAGTACCAACTGGCTATATTTTTGTGGATGTATTCTCTAGAAGTTTTCCATATAGAACCCTCTATAGAAATGAACTGATTAAGTCAAATGCTTTGAAGTCTTTTGATTACTACGATGAGTCACTTGCGACCTATGAAGATTGGGATTTGAGGATTCGAATGAGTAAAAAACATTTTGTAGCTTTTTCAAATTATGTAGGTTCTGCATACGTGGAAGATCCGCACGGCATTTCCAAAGTATCTGCTCAAACAACACTCATTAACGACTTTAGATATGTAGTTAATAAAAATAAAATCTTACTGACGGATTTTCCTTTTGTCAAAAAAATGAATATTTTAAGACGGCTGGAAGCTTTGGTTGTCAGGCAAGAATTGTCTCTTCATTCTAGTTCTTTCATTCAACACTTGCTTAAGTATTTTTTGTTGACTGGTGACTTGAGATTGATTAAAAGGTATTTCACAAAGAAATTTAGAAGCATATAGGACTTTAGAGATTTGTCTGAAGATAATCAAAGAAAAGGCGAGAATCTTATATTTTTGATTTCCCAACCTAGAGCAGGTTCTACACTTACGCAAAAGATTCTCGGCAATCATCCCAGCGTGTACACTACATCTGAACCTTGGCTACTGTTACATCCACTGTATGTTTTCCGCAAAGCTGAGTATAAGGCAGATTACAACAACGACCATGCTGTATCTGGCCTAGAGAGTTTTCTGGATACCCTCCCAGATCATAAACAGGCTTACTTTAATGCCATAGCAACAGGATATAGTCAGCTTTATGCTCAAGCTCTAGACAAACATCAAAAGCATTATTTCCTTGACAAGACTCCCCGATATTACAATATTATTTCGGAGATTCATCACGTATTTCCTGAAGCGAACTTTATATTATTATTCCGTAACCCTTTAGCAGTTTTATGCTCCATCATAAATACGTGGATAGGAACCAATTGGTTAGGTCTCAAAAATTACAAAAATGATCTTTTAAAGGCTCCTTTGCTTTTGGTTGAGGGAATGAATAATTTGGGTGAAAAAGCCATTATCCTCCATTATGAAAGGATTTTAAAGAGTCCGGAAGATTCTTTTAAGATGACGCTAGAAAGAATGGGGCTGGAGTTTTTCCCTAATTTACTTCACTATGGAAACAGGGATGAAATCAAGTGGGACATGGGTGATCAAATTAGTGTCCATAAGCATTCATACCCAAATTCACAGAATCTTAATTGCTGGACATCCAGTCTAGAATCTCCACAGATTTGGCGGCTTGCTAGTGAATATTTAGATTTTTTAGGACCAAAAACATTGAAACTAATGGGATACAGCTATGACGAACTAAGGCTTTGCCTGAATAAATACTATCCAGGCAGGTTTAGTTTGTGGAACACCCTGCCCCTAAGCTGGCTTACTCAAGATTCAAAAGACTTTAGTTCATTTAACTACGGTTATTACCCTGTGAGACTCATGAATGCAATACAAAGGAAGGGAATATGGGGTACTGGAACTGAGGGTATTCGAAAGCTTTTCAAACCCTCTTAGAGGGTGGTTGAAAAGTTAGGGCTTGAGTAAAAAAGCTCACTCCGTATAAGTTGCAGCTGGATGTCAGCAATGCCGGAGTGAGACGATGAGTAAAAACTACCCCAGCAACTTAACCCGAGACCAGTACGAGCTTCTGAGGGATTTACTGCCCGCCGCCAAGCCCGATGGCCGTCCGCGAAGCGTTGATTTGTGGGAGATTCTCAACGCCATCCTGTAGTTACTAGTCGAGGGGGTTCAATGGCGGGCATTACCGGGAGACTTTCCGCCGTGGCAAACGCTCTATACCTACTTTCGCAACTGGCGGAAAGACGGCACCTGGATTGCCCTTCATGACCCTCTCCGGGAATGGGGACGCATCGAGCACGACCGCCGTGCCCAACCCTCAGAGGCGTGCGATGAGACTTACCGAAGGAGCGACCTGTCGCCCGCAGACCCAACCCTTCTGTGCGTACATTCAGCGCCGCAGAGACGATGGCAGCAGGCACCCTTAACCGGGCCATCGGGGTATTGGTATGTTCGTTAAATCGCTTGTTACAGTCACGACACAGATATCGTTGTCGAGGGGGTTGCCCCTTCAATGTGGCGGTGCCGTTTTTCACAGTGCGGTCACTCTGGCAGTGTGGGCATTTCATGGGCTAGAACTCAGATAACATAAACATTCTAGCCATCACCCGTTAAAGAGCCAGTGCCCGAATATTGCTATATCGCACTTATGCAATAAATGAAGAAAGTTATCACTCTTAATGATTTGCCTTCACCTCCACCTGGTAAAACTGGGTGGCCCTGGACAGAACAAAGTGAGCCTGTGGGCGACCAAATGCCTGATGGTTCTGAATATCCGCGTATTAGCATTGTGACACCCAGCTACAATCAGGGACAGTTTATAGAAGATGCGATTAGGTCAGTTTTATTACAGAGTTATCCTAATCTTGAGTACATCATTATTGATGGGGGAAGTACTGACAATACAATTGAAATCATTAAGAAGTATGAGGGCTTTTTGGCTTTTTGGGTTAGTGAAAAAGATGAAGGACAAAGTCATGGTATTAATAAAGGATTTCATCGTGCTACCGGTGATTTAGTGGGGTGGCAAAACTCAGATGACTTCTATTACCCCAACGTGTTTTTTAAGGCCGCAATTAAATCTAAACTTTTTTCAGGCTATTCTGTATTTTACGGTACTAAAACATATCTGAATTTAGAGAATCAAGGGGCCTTTACTGAAGACGTTAATATGTCTGACTTTGATCTCCTAAAGATGATTCCTCATAGCAATATGTCCAATCAGTCAATGTTTTTTAGGCGAAAAATTTTTCAAGAAGGGAATTTCTTAGATCAATCTTTTAACCACTGTATGGATACAGAATTTTTTTGGAGGCTGATAGAAAGAGGCTATAAATTTAAGTTTGTGCCTGAATTGAAAGGATGCTACCGTCTGCACGAAAACTGCAAGGGTCAATCCGATAACAATAGTTATCTCTCTGATATTCTAAAAATATACGAAAGAATTTATTTGAATAAAAACTTCAAGCCTGCGGTTAGAAAGAAGGCCTGGCAATCTCTTAGAGCTTCTTGCCTAGATCTTTATGGTAAGTCACGGCTTCCAGAGTTTAGGAAGCGTTGCAAAGAACTCTGGAAATTGAGCGGTTTCGATTCTAATAATTTGATGCTGCTCGATTTTGAAATCATTGGCAAGTATTTATTGTCTATTTGTGGAAATTCTTCCTTACAGCAAATCAGATACTACAAGTCTACTCTGCTGACTCAACGTAAGTCATAGAAGGGGTATGAAAAAAGCGATTGTAACTCTGATTATCGGAAAAAAATATCAAGAAAGATGGCAATCAACCTGTAAAGAAAATTGGTCGCGATATGCTGAAAAATATGACTATGACGTCATCTGCATTTCTGAATCCTTAGATGAGTCAAACCGAGCTTTAGCTCGGTCTCCTGCTTGGCAGAAGTGCCTAATTTTAGGCCATGAAAAAGTTAAGCAATATCATCAGATCGTATGGGTAGATTCAGATGTACTGATGAATCCTTATGCTCCTTGTATAGCCTCTCAAGTTAGAGAGCCGCAAAGGATAGGGGCGGTCGAGATGTTTTCTGGCCCTTTAGGTGAAACTTTTCCTAGTACTTCTACCAAGCTTGAGTCGTTAGCCGATAGGTCTAAATTATTTTGGAACTGGCCATTTAGCACAGGAAAAGAATTTTATAAAAATGTAAGCTTATCAGACGATTTTTCAGAGGTAGTTCAGACAGGTGTAATGGTTTTATCTCCTAAACTCCACCGCGACATCTTTGAGTATGTGTACCATACATATGAGCATCGAGATGGCCAAGCCTTTGAGATGGAATGTCTCTCGTATGAACTAGTTAAGGCCAACCTAGTTGATTGGCTTGACTATCGATTTAATCGATTATGGATTGAGTGCATCTTACGAGATTATCCATTTTTGCTTCCTTCAGAACCAAGCAAAAATAAAATCATACGACGTGGGCAGAAATACTTGCATCATATTTCCAAACTTTCTAAGAGAAAAATGACTAATCGTTGTATTAATACTGCTCTAATAAATAATTATTTTTTGCATTTTGCAGGTACGGCTCAATTCATGAATGATTTTGAGCCTTGTGCTTCTTCTTGGCAGCAATTAATAGGTAGTCTATAAGCCAGGGCCATTTCATTCTCAAGGAAGGCTGAAGATGCTAGAGTTTCAGGCTGATTCATCTTTTCCTTAGGCTCTATGCATCTTTCTCCTCCATCCCCTGCTACGGTTCCCCAAACCCACCCCGA